>JAITPM010000076.1 GCA_031289425.1 Fusobacteriaceae bacterium | reverse complement strand
TCCTAATAAAATTGCTAATTTTTTCATAATTTTATCTCCCCTTTAAAAATTATTTGGATTATTGTATAATACAATATCCAGTCTTAACTATATTATACATCAAAATAATTTTGTTTATTTGGGGGTAATAGAGTAAAACAATACAATTATATTGCTTTAGAAAACCCTTAATTTATAGGAGTTTTTCTGAAATACTATTTTATCTAACCATATAAATTAAATCGGTGTTACCATATTGAATTTATATAAAAAACCATCAATATTTAAAAAAATGATAGTAAAATTTTATAAAAAATTAGTACCAATTATTTTTATTTTATAATACCTTTAATCTAAAATGCATACTATATTAATTGCATAATTTGAAATTATAAATCAGAAAACTTTGATTATTGCTAATATTGTTTGATGACCCAAATATAAAAACAAAATATTGATAAGGTACTATAAATACTATTAAATACTGTAGACAACAAATATTAACTAACAAAAATATTGACATTTTCTCCCAAAATCTATACAATTTAATAAGACAAAGAAAACAATAATGTCAACACCTATTAAAAATAAAGGAGGAATATGATAAATATTTATATATTTATCATACAATAAAAAATGGCATTTTTGCAGGTTAATAATTTATATATGGGCTTCCTTGGGAAAACTCTATTTAAAGATGTTACTTTTTCTATAAATGAAAGAGATAAAATAGGGTTAATAGGCATAAACGGTGCAGGTAAGAGCACTCTCTTAGAAATAATTTTGGGAAATATAGACGATGATAATGACCCTGAGACTAATAAAAGAGGTACAATTTTTAAAAGCAAAGATATAAAAATAGGTTATTTACCTCAAAATCCATCAATTAATCTTGATAATACAGTGTTTGATGAATTGATGGATGTCTTTGATGATATAACGAAAGATTTCCATAGGATTCAAGAATTAAATATAATATTAGCGGAAAACCTTTATGACTCAACAAATGACTTTGAATCCACAATGAAAGAATTGGGAGAAATTACTTCAAGATATGAAGCCAACGGTGGTTATAGTATAGAATATAAAATAAAACAAATATTAAATGGTCTGGGAGTAGCAGAGAATGAGTGGCAAGCTAAAATAGGTGTTCTATCCGGTGGAGAACTGTCTAGAGTAGCTTTAAGTAAGATCTTATTATCTGAACCTGATCTATTGATACTAGATGAACCTACCAATCACTTGGATCTTGTTGCGATAGAATGGCTTGAGAAATTTTTAAAAGAATATAACAAATCTTTAATGTTAGTATCGCATGATGTATATTTTTTGGACAATGTTGTAAATAAAATATTTGAATTGGAAAACAAAACATTAAAAGAATATAAGGGAAATTATACAGATTTTGTTATACAAAAAGAAGCCTATATTTCCGGAGCTGTGAAAACATTCGATAAAGAACAGGAAAAAATAAAAAAAATGGAAGAATTTATCCGACGATATAAAGCTGGTGTAAAGTCGAAACAAGCCAGGGGACGAGAAAAAATTCTAAACAGAATGGAAAAAATGGAAAACCCAGTATTTTCTCCCAGGAAAATTAAATTAAAATTTGAAATAAATAATCACAGTGTTGATTTAGTTTTAAAAATAAAAAATTTATCTAAATCATTCGATGGAAAAACTTTATTTAACAATATATCCCTAGATCTCTATAGAGGAGATAGGGTTGGGATTATTGGAAAAAATGGAGTCGGTAAATCTACCTTGCTTAAAATCGTTAATTCAATAGCAAACCAATCTTCCGGAGAATTTAAAATAGGTGAAAAAGTAAAAATTGGATATTATGATCAAAACCACCAAAGATTGGATTTAAAAGCTAGTATTTTAGATGAACTTAGATTTACCTATGATATAAGCGATGAAACGGCAAGAAATATTGCCGGAGGATTTTTATTCAGCGGAGACGATGTAAAAAAAATAATAGGAACCCTAAGTGGTGGCGAAAGGGCTAGAATAGCTCTTATGAAAATGATGATGGAAAAGCCGAATTTTCTGATATTTGATGAGCCTACTAATCATTTGGATATTTATTCCAGGGAGATTTTGATCGAATCTCTAGAGGATTATGAGGGGACTATACTTGTAGTGTCGCATGACAGAAATTTTTTAGATTGTGTAGTAAAAAAAATATATGAAATAAATGAAGATGGCGCCAGCTTATTCAATGGGGATTATAATCAATATATTTTACAGAGAGAGAGAAAAATCGAAAATGAGCAAAAGGAAAAAAGAATTTTTTCTTATGAGGAACAAAAAAAATTGAATAGTAGTGTTTCTTCAAATGAAAAGAAAATTATAAGATTGGAAGATGAAATCAATAGGTTAGATAAAACAAAATCTTTAAAAGAAATAGATTATAATACAGCGGGAATTGAAAATAACCTTGAATTATTGATGTCTTTGCAAAAAGAAATAGATGAAATCAACGAAAAAATATTAGATTATTTAAATGATATAGAAAATATTGAAGAAGAAATAAAAAATTTAAAAGAAAAAATATTTTAATTGTTTGAAATTTGTGATATAATTTGGTAATAAAAATAATAAAAGATGTGATAGGAAATTGTTTTAATGAGTATTGGGGGCTTTTATGAAAGTAAAATCTGAGGAAAGTAGCAATAATATTAGAAAATTCTATTTTATATTTGTTTTCTTTTGCTTATTTTTATGTGCAAAATTACTTGCAAGCGATAATTTGGAGAAAAAAATCAAAAAATTAGAGATCGAAATTATAGAATTTGAAAAGAACAATTTCTCTGAAGAAGAGAAAACTCCTTCATCCAAAACAACGCCGCCAAAACGTACTTATTCAAATAGGAGACCTAAAAGATCGAAAGAAATAAATGTAAATTTTCCTGAATATGATCCAAATACTAAAAACATAGCTGTAAAAAATCAAGCTTTGCCCGAAAGCAAAAAAATAACTGTAGATGTAAAAAAATTAGAAACCACATATCCTGATAAGATGCTTTTGCCTAGTGAAAATGTGTCAACAAAAGATAATACAGTTACAACAGGAATAATCAAAGTAAACGAGATGGGAAATGTAGAAATGTTTGTAGAAAGCCAAAATAAACCCAACATAGAAAATAATTTGAAAGATATATCAATTATTGGAAATAATAAATTGATTGATAATAAGGAAAGTCCCTCTAATGGTGACACTTCTCCTATTATAGAAGAAAGTGATATAAATTCATCGGAAAAAGTAGTATTTGTAGAGGAAGATATAAATATAAAAATTGAGATATTTGATTATATAAATAAGACCGGAAATATAATTAATTGATAATATTAAAATAACGGTATTATAATTAGATTTGTAATATAATAGTAGACTGTTAAGAAAATTATTTCTATAACAGTCTTTTTATTTATAACACAAGTTTTTTATGAAGAAGTGCTACAGCATAGGATTTTACTCCGGATTCATTTCCGGTAAATCCCAATTTTTCTTCTGTTGTCGCTTTTACACTGATACATTCCATATCTAAGCACATACATTCACTCAAAGATTTCCTCATAGCATCTATATAATCTTTTATTTTAGGTTTTTGTAATACTATGATACAATCAATATTTATAATTTTATAACACTTAGAATTAATTAAATTGATGACTTTTTTTAGTAATATCTTACTATCTATTCCTGCATAGGTCATATCCGTATCAGGAAAATGTTTTCCGATATCTCCTAAAGCTAATGCGCCGAGTAGTGCATCCATAATGGCATGAATAGCTACATCACCATCAGAATGGCCTAATTCTCCAGTGGGATGTGGGATTTCTACGCCACATAAAATCAATTTTCTTCCCTCCACCAATCTATGTACATCATAGCCATTTCCGATTCTATACATAATATATTCTCCTTTAAAATATAGATATATTTTTATAAATTTGTAAACATTTAAATTATATTTATGATATTTTTTATAATGATTCATAAGCTAAGAGAAAAAATTTAGTTTTTCACATTATTTAAAATTATTTTATCATAAATCTCACAAACTTTATCAATAACATATTGAGGTGTTATGAGATTATATTTCTCTTCAAAGGATAACCCTGATAGATCGGAAGTTATATCTTCCGGATGAACGCCTTGTTGCATTTCATTCCTATTTGGAAGCCATTCTTTTTTAAAGGAATTTGGGGAAAATATTGCGAAACTTGGGATATTTAACCCCTGAGCCATATGTCTGGGACCGCCTTCATTTCCAAAAAACATATCACAATTTGAGATAAGCATTGCCAGTTCTCTTATAGATTTTGTCTCTATATTTGTAAATATGTCTTTATCATTATCTAGAGATTTGTGGGCTTTTAGGGCAAACTCTTTTTCATCAGGAGAATAAAAAAATATTATTTGACTACTATATTTCTCTTTTATAGTTTTTACAATTGTGAGCATTTTATCTATTGGATAAAGCTTTGATTCGACTCGTGTATTTATTGCGCATATAAAAATAGGTCTTAAAAAATTTATACCGGCATTCAACATTTTATTTTTCATATATAATTTTTCTTCTTCTGTAATATATACATTAAAAATGTTATCGTATACGATTTTATATTTATTTTCTAATGGTTTAAGCATTTTTAAAAATTTATCAACCTTATCTTTTGCATTTTCTGGTTCTTTTATTTTATGGGTATACGTATAACCTCGATGTTTTTTAAATCTCCCTATTCTATAAGGGCTTCTTATAGAAAAAAAAGTAAATAATTCGCTTTTTAAAGTAGACATTACATCAATAACTATATCGTAATCAGTCCTTGTCACCTGCCATACTCTTTTAATATATTTAAAAATATTTTGCTGTTCATCTTTTTTTATAGAGATGACGTTATCAATGGCCTTATGTTTTTCAAAAACTGGAGAAACATGTTCATATAAAACATAGTCTATCTGTGAATCAGGAAAACTTTTTTTTAAGGAATTACAAAGAGAGGATGCCAATATAGAATCGCCAATTTGTTTAAATCTTATTATTAATATTTTCATAAAAATCCCCACTTTTGAATTGAAATCAGGTATAAGCTTTTTTTATTATTATAAGTTTAATTATATCATATTTTTGACATCTTCACAATAGAGAGCTATTTAACATTAGTATAAGATTTTTAAAATTTCTCTTAATTTATTTAACATTATGTGATATCATTATAGTAATATAGTATTTTTTTAAATAGAGGTTACTATGAAAGAAGGCACAATTCTGAAGAAAACGATATCTAATAAAATAGTTTTTTTAATTATATATATAATTATATTTTATTTTTGTCTTGCCAATGAGGGATTACAATCAGAGAAAGAGAGAATAAAAGCAATTGATGCAGAAATTCATCAACTAATGAAAAAAAAGGAACAATTGGAAATTTTAAAGAAAAATATATTATCAAAAAATAAAATTTCAAAAACACCGTTAAAAACAGAGAAAAAAAAACCTAAAATAGCATTGGTTTTAAGCGGCGGAGGTTCCAAAGGTGCAGCTCATGTGGGAGTATTAAAAGTATTGGAAAAATACAAGATTCCGATAGATTTGGTAGTTGGCACCAGTATGGGAAGCATGATAGGTGGAATGTATTCTATTGGTTATTCTTCCGGTGAAATCGAAAACATATTGTTAAATACAGATTCTTTAAAGTTTGATAACAATAGTAATAGTGGTAATAACAGAAATGTATCATTGAGTAATGCGAACGAAGAATTTGAAGATGAGAGGTATCCTATAAATTTAAATGTTGATAATGGAATGCAGCTGTCTTTGCCAAAAGGCTTTGTATCTAGTCAAGAGTTTTATTTTAATTTAAAAAACATATTTAGTAGAGCTGAAAAAATAGAAAATTTTGATCAACTTCCGATACAATTCCGAGCTATTAGTACCGATTTACAGGATGGAAAAGAAGTAGTAATAGATAAAGGGGATATGGCAATGGGAATATTAAAAAGCATGTCCATTCCTACTATATTTGAGCCGGTAGAAGATAATGGACATTTTTATGTAGATGGTGGAGTTGTAAATAATTTCCCTGTAGATATAGCGATGAAAATGGGAGCGGATATTGTTATTGCTGTTGATACTACAGCAGATCCTATAATTATTGATGATAAATCAAGTTTTATTACTGTACTCGGGCAATTATCAATGTATTACGGAGATGTAAATACAGAGTTTCAAAAAAAATTGCCTACTATTTTAATAGTTCCCAATGTAAAAGACCGCAGCAGTATAGATTTTTCTGATATCAAAGGAATAATAGATGAAGGAGAAAAAGCAACATTAAAATATGAAAAATATTTAACAGATTTAAGTGATTCACAAAAATTTTCATCTATAAAAGAAAATATGTTAAAAGATTATAAATTCATAATCAATGACGTCACTATATCTGAAAATGTATCTATAACTTTGAAAAAAGTGATGGACTTAAAACCTGTAAAAGGTAATTTTTTGTCAAAAGATGAGATTGAGAAATGGGCTAAAGAAATCTCATCTCTAATCTTTATAGACAAAGTTTTTTATAATATTAAGGATGACAATTTATATTTTGATATAAGAGAAAAAAAAGATGTATATATAAGAGCTTCTTTGGAATATACGACAAATTATGGAGGATCATTGACTTTATTGGCCAATTTCCCACAGTATAGTGTATGGAGTCAAAATTATATCTTACGTGGAGAAATTTCAAGATATCCCAAGATATCTGTTGGTAGATTTTCATATTATGACCTGAATAATATAAAAATTGGAACTTCTTTTATTTTTGGATATGAAAAAAATCCTATGTTTATATACAATAGATCTGATAATGTATCTACATATACCAGTAATGTTTTCTCTGGAAGTATGGATGTATTTACTACTTTATATAAAAAATCTCTGATAGGTATGTCATTGTCATATAAAAAAGGTAGTAATAAATATTTTTCAGGAAATAGAGAAAGTTCTTATTTTGTTAAAAATTTTGAACGGATGACATCGAGAGCTTATTTGTCCATTGATACCCTTAATAACAAATTTTTTCCGACGAAAGGGTTATTTTTATATGTTGAGGGAATGAATGATAATAATAGGAATCGTGGATATAAAGCAATTTCAAATTTTTATTTTCCAGTATCTGAGAAAGTTTCTGTAAATGTTGGAGCTTCTGCAGGATTGCTAAAAGGAAAACATCTGCATAGTGATAATTTATTTAGAATCGGAGGAAGCAACAATATAAATGAAAGAGATCAATTACCTTTTTTTGGACTTCCTGATATGGGAAGATATACTAATGAATTTTATATTGTAAATGCGGGAGTTCAATATAAATTGAATGATTCTTTGTACATACTAGGGAAATACAATATTATGTCCTATGAATCTAATGATATTTTTTATCAAAAAAATAGAAAAATATATGATAATTTTATTGATGGATATGGATTAGGCATCGGTTGGAATTCGGTAGCAGGCCCTGTATCATTTTTTATAACAACTAATAAAGATAACAAAAATTCTCCATTATATGAAGTAAGAGTTGATTTTTCTTTCTAATAAAAATTATCGCCATTATTTAAAATAGCGATAATTATTTATAAATTAAACATTTAAAAACGATTAAATAGTTATAATTTCTTTTTCTTTTTTTACAAAAAGATCATCAATACTTTTTATATATGAATCTGTTAATTTTTGGACATCATCTTCAAGTTTTTTAACTTCATCCTCAGAAACAGGATTTGCTTTGTCTTTTTCTAATTTTTTAATAGCATTATTAATATCTTTTCTTATATTTCTAATTGCTACTTTCCCATTTTCAGTTTCTACTTTTGCCATCTTCACATATTCTTTTCTTCTTTCTGCAGTAAGTTCTGGTAATACCAATCTTATTATTCTACCATCATTATTTGGAGTAACACCTAGGTTGGCAGCCAATATAGCTTTTTCAATTTTTCCGATAAAACTTTTATCCCATGGATCTATTATTAAAACTCTCGCTTCTGGAGCAGAAACTGAACTTACTTGTTTTAAAGGGGCAAGAGCTCCGTATTGTTCGATTTTTATTCCATCAAGCATAGAAACATTTGCTCTTCCTGCTCTTATATTTGCAAATTTTGCTTTGGTAGCCTCGATAGTTTTTTCCATTTTATCTTTACAATCATTAGTGATATCTTTTACTGTCATCATATCCTCCTTATTTGACTAAAATATTTTATTCAGAAACAACAATGGTTCCAATTTTTTCTCCTAAAACAACTTTTTTCATAGTTCCTTCTACAAGAGAGTTAAATACTACTATGGGCAGTTTATTTTCTCTGCAAAGAGATATAGCAGCTGCATCCATAACTTTTAAATCTTTATTTAAGACCTCTGAATAAGTTATTTTATCATATTTTATTGCATCTTTATTTGTTACAGGGTCTTTATCATAGATTCCATCCACTTTAGTTGCTTTCAGCACAACTTCTGCGTTCATTTCATTTGCTCTCAGAGCTGCGGCTGTATCTGTCGAAAAATATGGATTTCCAGTCCCGGCACCAAATATTATTACCCTTCCTTTTTCTAAATGTCTTATAGCTTTTCTTCTAATAAAAGGTTCTGCAATTTTCGGCATTTCAATAGCAGTTTGAACCCTGATAGGGACACCTATTTTTTCGATAGCATTTTGCAAAGCCAATGAATTTATAACTGTGGCTAGCATACCCATATGATCTCCTGTTACCCTATCTACCCCTTGTGTGGCGCCAGAAACCCCTCTAAAAATATTACCACCACCAATTACAATTGATAATTCAACACCTAATTCAGAAATCTCTTTTATTTGCCTGGCATAGGAAGTGATGACGTCATAAGATATTCCGAATTTTTGATCTCCCATTAATGCTTCACCACTTAATTTTAATAAAACTCTTTTATAAAAAGGCTTTTCCTTCATTGGTCCTCCAAAATTATTTTTTAAAAATAGAGATGCTTTTGCGCACCTCTATCTCGATTAATGTTAATATTATCCTTTAATTTGAGCTGCAACCTCTGCCGCAAAATCCTCTTCTTTTTTTTCTATGCCGTCTCCGACTTTAAATCTTGCAAATGACAAGATTTTTAAATCACCAGCGTATTCTTCTATTGTTAAATCTTTATTTTTTACAAATTCATGATTTAATAAACAATTTTCTTCGTAAAATTTATTCATTTTTCCTAACAAAATCTTTTCTATAATTTGAGCCGGTTTTCCTTCTGCTTCCAATTGTTTTCTCGCAATTTCTTTTTCACGATCCAAGTCATTTTGAGTAACTTCATCACGTGATAAATATTTTGGATCCATAGCAGCTACGTGCATAGCGATATCTCTTGCGATAACAATATTTTCTTTTGTAGGTTCTCCGGTTATTTCTATGATTACGCCTAATTTTCCACCTAAATGGCTATATGTAACTACAAATCCATCAGTCGCATGGGTATAATGTAGCCTTCTAAGATGCATGTTTTCACCAATTTTAGCAATCAAATCAGTAACAGCATTTTCTACTGTTTTGCCTGGTTCTATTTCCAATTTATTTAAATCTTCTACTGTTGTTACTTTTTTTGCAAGAGCAAATTCAGCCAATTTTTTTCCAAAATCTTTAAATGCGTCATTTTTAGCTACAAAATCAGTTTCTGAATTAAGTTCTATCAATATTGCTTCTTTATGGTCAGATGATAAATTATCAAACACTAACCCTTCAGCAGCTATTCTTCCGCCTTTTTTTACAGCCTTTGCTATTCCTTTTTCTCTTAAGTAATCAATAGATTTTTCCATATCTCCATTGTTTTCTTGTAGTGCTTTCTTGCAATCCATCATTCCAGCACCAGTTCTTTCTCTTAGTTCCTTGACTAAGCTAGCTGTTATTTCTGCCATTTCTCCTCCTGAAATTTTTTGATTATATATTCAAATTTATTCTACGTCGTTAGCAGCACCTTTTTGTACATTCAATTCTTCTTTGTCTTCATCGACGATCATTTCTTCTTTACCTTGATTTCCTTCTATTACTGCATTTGCCATTATGGAAGAAATAAGTTTTACTGATCGTATAGCATCATCATTTGCAGGAATCGGATATGTGATTAGATCCGGATCTACATTGGTATCTATCATAGCAAATACAGGAATACCCAAGTTGAAAGCTTCCTTTACTGCTAATTCTTCTTTTTTACAGTCTACTACGAATATTGCTTCTGGAACTTTTTTCATATCTTTTATTCCAGACAAATTTTTAGCCAATTTTACCAATTCTTTTCTATAGTTGGCAGCTTCTTTTTTAGTATAGGAAGAATCTAAAATTCCTTCTTGATCCAATTTTTCTAATTCTTTCAATCTTTCAATTCTTGATTTGATAGTTTGGAAATTAGTCAACATTCCACCCAACCATCTGCTATTTACATAATACATTCCTGATCTCTCAGCTTGATCCTTTACAGCTTCTTGAGCTTGCTTTTTTGTCCCTATAAAAAGAACCTTCCCACCAGTCGATGCGATACCTCTAAGGATTGAATAAGCTTCTTCGATTCTTTTTAATGATTTGTGTAAATCAATAATATGTATTCCATTTCTTTCTGTGAATATAAATTTTGACATTTTCGGATTCCATCTTTTAGCTTGATGACCAAAGTGAACTCCAGCTTCTAATAATTGTTTCATTGTTACTACTGACATTTTTTCCTCCTAAAGTTTTGGTTTTTCTTCCACTAATCTTAATACCAAGCTATTCTCATAAAGAACACCGTGCCTAGGAATAATTAGTGTGTGTAATTATACAGCATATAATTTTATCATTTTTTTTAAATGGTGTCAAGCAAATATAGTATTTGATAAGGTTAAGTTTTGTAGAAATTTTTATATATGGATATTTTTCCCAAATTTTGCATCATAACCCTATTGTCATTCTTTAGTTTATGGGGTATAATAAGATAATAATAGTGTCATGAAGGCACCTAGTAATGATTTTTTTATGATGATGTAATGATACCATGAAGGTGTTAGGTGCAGTAATAGCTGCAACTTATTTTCATAGTATTTTTTATTTTCAAATGGAGGTGTTTTTATGCATATGGTAGATGCTCTTTTATCCCCTGCAGTGGGAGGAGCTATGTGTGTTGTCAGTGCAGCTGCTGGAGCTTATTCGGTGGCTAAGATAAAAAAAGATGATCTTTCAGAGAAAAAAATTCCAATAATGGCTATAATGGGTGCCTTTGTTTTTGCAGCTCAAATGATTAATTTTACTATTCCTGGAACGGGTTCGAGTGGGCATATAGGAGGAGGAATACTGCTAGCAGGAATGCTTGGAGGTTTTCCGGCGTTTTTAAGCATTTGTGCAGTGCTTATCATCCAATGTTTGTTTTTTGCAGATGGCGGATTACTTGCTCTTGGTTGCAATATTTTCAATATGGGAGTAATCCCTTGTTTGATTATATATCCGATTCTGTTTAAGCCTTTTGTAAAAAATGGATTTACTGTTTCAAAAATCAATATCGCTTCTGTTGTTTCTGTTATTGTTGGATTACAATTAGGGGCTTTTGCGGTAGTATTGGAAACACAAGCTTCAGGAATTACGGAACTACCTTTTGCAACATTTGCTGCATTGATGCAACCGATACATTTGGCTATTGGTATTGGAGAGGGAATAATTACTGCTATCGTTCTAACATTTGTCTATAAAATACGACCGGAGATATTGGAAAATGCAACCGAAGGAAAATTAATCGAACAAACCGTTTCCTTAAAAAAAGTATTAGTTAGTTTGACTATAGTTACTCTTGTTACAGGAGGATTGTTATCTTTATTTGCTTCAGCTTATCCAGATGGATTGGAATGGGCTATGGAAAAAACTGCGGGAACAGCAGAATTGGAAGTAAAAGAAACGCTCTTAGAAAGTGCAGCAAAAATACAAGAGGCAACTGCTTTTATGCCGGATTATGACTTTAAGGACTCAGAAGAAGGATCAATCATAGGCACATCAGTAGCTGGAATTTTGGGCGGAAGTATAGTTTTCCTTATAGCAGGGGCAACCGGGCTCTTAATATCAACAATAAAAAAATCCAAGAAAAAAAGAGGAGAAGGTTAAATTTATTATGGCTAATTATATAGGGAAAATAAATGAAATCTATTCATTGGAGTCGCTCTCCAGAAGTCGTACAAAGATACATGAACTTCATCCTATGGTGAAAACTTTGACTACTTTGGTATTTATTGTTACAGTGGTCTCTTTTCATCGCTATACATTTGGTTCGATGATTCCCTATATTTTTTATCCTTTTGTGATTATACCTCTTTCAGAGATACCTTATCCAATGATTTTCAAAAGAGTTTTAATTACATTGCCTTTTTGTCTTTTTGCAGGAATCTCTAATATTATTTTTGATAGAAAAATTGCAATTACTTTGGCGGGGATCGGAATCAGTTATGGAATGATATCTTGCCTTACTATTATATATCGTACGTTTCTTTGCGTCACAGCGATTCTGATTTTTGTAGCAACAACACCTATATCAGAGCTCACTATGCAATTACGGAAAATGCATATTCCTTCTATCTTTGTCACCTTGTTAGAAATGACTTACAGATACATAGGTGTTCTTATGGAAGAATCTTATTCTATGATGATTGCCTATAGTTTACGTAATGGTAGAAAAAAGGGTATAGATATTAGACATGCTGGAAGCTTTGTAGGACAGCTTTTATTGCGAAGTGTGGATAGGGCAGAACGGGTATATGCTGCTATGAAATGTAGAGGTTATGGCCTTTATAATATTCGATTGACCAGTAAAAAGATGAAACCATGGGATATTGGTTATTGCATTTTTGTTTGCGGATTCTGTGTGCTATTTCGATTTTATGATATAAATAAATTTATTTTTCGATTGATGGGAGGACATTGATGTTAAAAATAGAAAAACTCTCTGTGACCTATCCTGATAAAACGAAGGCAGTCAACCAGTTTACGCTGGATATCCAAAATGGTGAGACTGTGGGACTCATAGGTGCCAACGGAGCGGGGAAAACATCACTTTTGCTCGCATTGGTAGGAATCTTGCCGGCGGAAGGAACCATTGTGGCAGACGGGATTCTGTTGGAAAAAAAGACTATAGATATCATACGTGGTCGCATTGGTTTAGTCTTTCAAAATCCAGATGACCAACTATTTATGCCGAGTATTTATGAGGATATTGCCTTTGGGCTTTATTCTGAAAAAATAAATGAAGATAAAATAAATGAAGATAAAATTCGGGAGCGAGTGGAGAATGTTTTAAAACAACTGGGAATTTCATACTTGAGAGACCGCTCTCCTTTAAAACTATCATGTGGAGAAAAGCGTATGGCCGCTATTGCAACAGTACTTGTTATGGCTCCTTCGATTATGCTATTTGATGAACCCACCGCTTTTTTAGACCCAAAAGCGAGACGTAAATTGATAAACTTTCTCAAAACATTAAATCAGGCAAAACTTATCGCAAGTCATGATTTATTTTTTGTAAAAGAAGTATGTGAAAGGGTAGTACTGATACGAAATGGTACAGTGACTGCAATTGGAAAAACAGAAGAAATAATTAATAATAAAGAACTTATGGAGGAATTTAGCTGATCTTATGAAAAACATCTATGATAAGGAAGAAATACTTTCACTTTTACAAAAAGTAAAAACCGGAGACATTACTCTGGAGATGGCTCTTGATGAGTTAAGATTGCACCCTTTTTCAGATTTAGGATATGCCAAGGTGGATTACCACCGCAATTTGCGACAAGGAGTAGGAGAGATCATTTTTGGGCAAAATAAAGCCCCCGAGCATATTGCAGGTATTCTTTCTGATATGCAGGAACATGGGATGAAAAATGTATTACTTACTCGAATCTCACAGGAAACGGCTGATAATTTAATAGGAAAGGGATTTGAGCTTAACTATCATTCTATATCAAGATTGGCATTAGTTTTCCCGGGAGAACAAAAACCGAAGGTGGGCAATATTGTCATTGCAAGTGGTGGTACTAGTGATATTTCCGTTTGCGAAGAGGCTGCTATTACGGCAGAAACTTTGGGAAATCATGTGGTACGCCTATATGATGTAGGAATAGCAGGATTGCATCGCCTTTTGGCCAAACAGGAGATATTACTTCAAGCCCGAGTTATTGTTGCAGTTGCTGGAATGGAAGGAGCTCTTGCCAGTGTGATTGGGGGTCTTGTCAGATGTCCGGTCATTGCAGTACCTACTAGTGTGGGTTATGGGGCTAATTTTGGAGGACTTTCGGCTTTGCTTTCTATGCTCAATTCCTGCGCAAGTGGTGTTTCAGTGGTCAATATTGATAATGGATTCGGGGCAGGTTTTCTTGCTAGTCGTATCAATCAAATGGAGGGAATTTTATGAAAACATTATATTTGGAATGTAATATGGGAGCTGCGGGGGATATGCTCGTAGCAGCGCTTCTAGAACTGATTGATAACCAGTCTGTTTTTATTGACAAGATCAATTCTTTGGGGATACCAAAGGTTCATATGGAAATGGAAACTATCAACCGTTCAGGAATAAAAGGAACCCATGTAACGGTTTCGATAGATGGAGAGCAAGAAGAAAGCCAAGATGAAATCAAACATAAACATGAGCACGAACATAAACACGGGCATGAACATGCTCATGAATATGAGTGCAACAACAAAGATGTTCACGCACACAAGAAAGACCATCATCACAATCATACACATGAATCTAAAGATGAACATCATCATGGTCATAGTTCTCTTGCGGATGTTACAGAGATTATTAATGGGCTTTCTGTATCTCAAAAGGTAAAATCTGATGCTTTGGCAGTATATAATTTGATTGCGGAAGCTGAAGGGACAGTGCATAATCGCCCGGTAGACAAAATTCATTTTCATGAAGTAGGTGAATTAGATGCTATTACCGATATTGTTGCGGTTTGTCTATTGATGGAGTATTTATCTCCCAAAGAAATTATTGTATCTCCGATTCACGTAGGAAGTGGATTCGTACGTTGTGCCCATGGATTATTACCGGTACCTGCACCAGCAACAGCATTTTTGTTGCGAGATATCCCTATCTATAGTGATAGAATAAAAGGGGAGCTTTGTACGCCTACAGGAGCGGCACTCTTAAAGCATTTTGCCACTGCTTTTAAACCTTTGCCTCCTATGCGGACAGAAAAAATCGGTTATGGAATGGGAACAAAGGAATTTGATGCTGTAAATTGTATCAGGTCTTATTGGGGGACATTAGAAAGAGATTGTGTCTCACAAAATGGCAGTATTACAGAACTTTCTTGTAATATTGATGATATGACAGGGGAAGCAATTGGTTATGCGACAGAGATGATATTAAAAGAAGGGGCATTAGATGTCTGCACTATTCCGGTTCAAATGAAAAAAAATCGCCCCGGAATTTTACTTATTTGTTTGTGCGAAGCAGAAAATGCAGATGCGATTGCGGTATCAATTTTTAAGCATACGACAACGCTGGGGATACGTAAAAAAACTTGTGAGAAATATATGATGGAGAGAAGTTTTTACACTGTGGAGACTCCATATGGAGACGTTCGAATAAAGATGGCATCAGGTTATGGAATTGAAAAATCAAAAGCTGAATATGATGATGTAATAAAAGCGGCAAATGGTGCCGGTGCATCCTTTGCTGAAGTCATGGATATCGTTAATTTAGGGAAGAAGGGTGAGAAAAAATGACAATTCAAGAAAAATATGAAAAATTAAAACAATATCTTTTAAAATTGGAAAGTGTTGCTGTAGCATTTTCTGGGGGAGTAGATTCTACATTTTTATTAAAAACTGCTCACGATATATTGGGGAACAAGGCTATCGCAGTAACAGCACGTTCTTGTTCTTTTCCCAAAAGGGAATTGAATGAGGCTATTGATTTTTGTAAAAAAGAAGGAATCACCCATATAGTATGTGATTCAGAAGAGCTCAATATTGAAGGTTTTTCGAAAAACCCTGTGAATCGTTGTTATTTGTGTAAAAACGAATTATTTACAAAAATATGGGAAGTGGCAATAGCTCAATGCATCAAAAACGTTGCCGAAGGTTCCAACATGGATGACATTGGAGATTATCGTCCGGGATTGATTGCAGTCAAAGAACGTGGGGTCAAAAGTCCTCTACGTTATGCAGAACTCTATAAAGAAGAAATTAGAGAACTTTCGAAAGAAATCGGACTTCCGACATGGAACAAGCAGTCTTTCGCATGTCTATCTTCTAGATTTCCTTATGGAGAATTAATCAATGAAGAGCGTCTCACTATGATTGATCGTGCAGAACAAATGTTACTGGACATGGGACTGGGACAAGTGCGGGTACGTCATCATGATAACCTTGCTAGAATAGAAACTGATGAGGAAGGATTTGCACTGCTTTGTGATTATGAAAATAGAAAAAAAGTATACGCCGCATTCAAAGAAATAGGGTATACTTACATTGCTTTAGATCTGTTGGGTTATCGTACCGGAAGTATGAATGAGACACTTAGCCCTGAGATAATCTCCGCAAAATAGTCGGTATTTCATCAATATATTTTGCGAGAGGTAAATCTGCTGCTCCTACAACCAATACGTTGCATTTTGTGTTGGGAATCAAAATTTTTTTTGCAGTACTTATAGAAATTGCTTCAGCCATACGTGGTGTGATTTCACCGAGCATAGAATTTGCCAAAATGATGCCGAATGGACCAATGATATATTCAGCGTGGGCGCAATTATAAATTATTGCGTTTTCTCCAGTAGCGCCATGATTGGCTCCGGAACTGAGCATAACAGAAGTTGCCACCGCATTAGTTCCTACTGCGGTAATAGTGTAGTCTTCACGATTCGCACGAATGCGCTCAATGATTGCCTTTCCGACACCGCCGCCCATGCCGTCAATCACTAAAATATTCATATTTCACCTGCCTCATTTTTTCTTATTTTTTGATTATATAATAAATTTCATTTATTGTCAATGTAAGTATAAATCAAAAATAGTCCAACTTGCTATTGCAATTTACGTTATAATTTAAGTTTAAGTTATTTTTAAAATTTGAAATTTTTAAAAATATATAGTATTATAAGTTATAGGTTTTATAAATATTATGATTTATAAAATTACTTAAAACAAAAATAAATATAAAGAGGTTTAAAATGAAAAAAATATTATCAATTTTTATTTTTATAATTTCAATATTAGCTTTTGCGGCGGATGATATAAAGCTTTCAGGGGATACGTTAAAACAAGGTGGATTCTTTTATATAGAATATCCTGCTGATAAGAATTATACAGTAGAATTTAAACAAGGACCAAAAAACCTAGAGGCATTTATTTATAAAAATAAAAAATATGTATTTGTACCGGTACATTATTCCAATCCTGTGGGGACATACACATTAAAGGTATTGGATAATAAAAAAGAAATATTTTCGCATTTGATAAAATTAACAGATGGAAATTTTAAGAAAAGTTATATTAAAGTAACAAAAAAAATGTCTGAAAAAAGATCTGATACAAATCTACAAGCAGGAGCAGATAAAATAGCGGAAGCTAAAAAAAATTCTGAAAAGAATAAATTGTGGAAAGGTAAATTTATAAATCCTACAAACGTAAAAGAAAACAGTAACTTTGGGGCAATGCGTTTTGTAAACAATAAGGTTGTCGGATATCATTCGGGAATAGACTTTCCTGTTCCCATCGGGACACCTCTAAAAGCCGCAAATGATGGGAAAGTGATATTTGCTGATCATTTGGTGACTACAGGGAATACACTTGTGATAGATCATGGTATGGGAGTATTTTCTAGCTATTCACATATGAGTGAAATCACAGTAAAAGTCGGACAAAGTGTCATAAAAGGAGATATAGTGGGAAAAAGTGGAAACACCGGGTTTGTAACAGGGCCACATTTACATTTTTCTATTACAATGGGAAGAACAGCAATAAATCCATATCTGTTTATGGACTATGATATATTGGGAGACAAATAAATTTAAATTGATTTTATAAAATTATTTAAAAATAATAGTCCCAGAAAAATTATAACAAAAATTGAAAGGAATAAAATGGTTATTAAGGAACCTTTTCCGATAGATTCAGCTGTTTTAGGACTTTCTTTTTTCCATAAAAACCATAAAACGACTCCTACATAGGGAAAAAATATACCGAGTAGTGCCCATAGACAGCCGCCGTTATCTTTATTTGTTAATTTTCCTTTTATATCGTCCATTTTTCCTCCCGATTAATATTTATATTATAATATAAATTTATTAGAATGTATATTATAAAATTTTATTGTTTTTTTTAGATTTTTACTATATTATAAAAATGGTGATGAGTTTAATGATTTTTCAAAGAACGAAACTTTTAATTGGTGAAGAAAAATTTAA
>JAITPM010000059.1 GCA_031289425.1 Fusobacteriaceae bacterium | reverse complement strand
GTGTGCTCTTCCGATCTATTTGATAGCCGTCTCTGCAACGGCATTCACGCAGTACTCTCTCAATGATGCTAGGTTTATCACGCTAGAAAGGTGTTCAAAGTGGTCATATCCTGCACTTCTGGTCACTACACTTTTTTTAATCCCCTTTAAATATTCCACAGGTAATATAGAATGAGTTTTTGTTGTTAAAATGTCCGGAAGTATGATATCCGGATTTTTAATCATATATGTCTGTAAATCGTCCGGAGTTATTTCGTATCTCAATTCTTTGGGTAATAATTCTTTCTCCTGTGCTTTCTTAGTTTCTTCTGCTAAATGCTGGGATTCAGCACCTAAAGCCTCAAAGTGTATTATGTCATATTGCATATTACTTCACCGCCTTCATATTAATATTCCTCCAAATCCTTATTTTTTAGAAGTTCCTTATTATTATAAAATAAGGAACTTTTTTTAATTGAATTATTGATATAAATAGTAAGCCTGTAATTATGCAAAAAAAAATTGTTATTCGAAAATTGGCGTGATTCATGGCCTGAGAATATAAAAAATAATAGAACAAATATAAATTTTTATATATTTAAGGATAAATTTGCCATTAAAATATTGAATATAAAATAAAATATAAATTATCATCGAAAATTTTGAGGCATTCCTCTATTGATACAATATTAAACCTATATGCATATCTACAAATACGGTAAAATAGAATATCAATTAAAAAATCTATAAAATATTAATGTTGACAAAAAGGTATAATTATATTATAATTCAATCATAAAAAAGTTCCTTATTTTATAATAATAAGGAACTTTTTTATATAATAATTGTGTATTTTAGGCAATATTAAAATCTATATTGTAACAATAATTTATGCTGGATTTTAGGTTGATTTATTTTATTAAAAAATTAGAAAAATACCCATATTCTTCTATAATGTCATTTATTCCCCAGTTTTTATCATCCTTATTACTAATAAACCATTTTTTATTCTATCCTCTGGATTAAACGTATATTGTATTACAGATTCATCATTTTTCCCATTTATTTTAGCATTATAAAATTTGAGAAAATATATAATAAATAATACAATAAAACTCATATGAGAAAATTAAAAACATTGACAAATAAGTATGTATAGACTATAATCAAAACATAGAATATGTGTTTTACATATATAAAATTCGGACTTACTCTCGTCCTAAAATGGAGTGCTGTAAATTCAAGGCACTGAATAGTGCCTTTTTATATAATGTGGGTAGATCTAAAAATAACATTGAAAAGAACAATGGTTATTGTAGAAATTATGGGAGGCATGGAAGTATGGATAATGGTATAGTTGGGTACGGTACATTTATCAAAGAAATCAAAGAATTAATTTATCGTCGCCAATATGAAGCGATGAAGAAAGTTAATACCGAGCTAATAAATCTCTATTGGGAAATTGGTGGAGAAATCAATCGTCAACAAATTGAGAAGGGATGGGGAAAATCCATTGTCGAGGTTTTGGCAAAAGAACTTCAAAAAGAATTTCCCAGCGTGCAAGGGTTCGTCCGAACGTGAGTTTTATATCAAAATGACGAAACGCTATGGTTGGACTAAGGATGTGCTGATTAATAATATCGAAAATCAGGCATTCACCAAATATCTTACGAACCAAACAAATTTTGATGAAACCGTACCTGAAAAATATAAACTTCAGGCAAAATTTGCTGTCAAGGACGATTACAATTTCGACTTTATCGAAATGGGGATGGCACACAGTGAGGCAGAACTTGAAACAGGCATCATAAGCAACATTCGGGCTTTCCTGTCTGAAATGGGTGGTGATTTTACCTTTCTCGGAAACCAGTACCATCTTGACGTTGCTGACGACGACTATTATATTGACTTGCTCCTATTTCATAGACGACTTCATAGTTTAATTGCTATTGAATTTAAAATCGGTGAATTTAAGCCGGAATATGCTGGTAAAATGCAATTCTATTTGAGTGCACTTGATGAAACGATGAAACTACCAGATGAAAATCCATCAATCGGTATTATCATATGCAAAAGCAAGAATCGTACGAGGGTGGAGTATACGTTGAAGACTGCAAATAAGCCCATCGGTGTGGCGACATACTCTTACTATGATAATATGCCTGATAATATGAAGTCACTTCTGCCGTCGCCAGACGATATAGCGACTATTATAACCGAAATAGACAGTGAGGTAACACTTTGAGGCGTTTAGACCAATTGATAATTAAGATTTGTCTAGCGGTGTTGGAATCTTTAGTTTATGAGTGATTTTTATCTTGAGTATGCTGGTTCGCTAAAACTGCAACCAATGGTTGCAGTTTTGAAATATTCGGATAAACCTTGGACAATTCGTTATAGTTATAGTATAATGAGTCATTACACATTTTTTTTACTAAATTAATAATATTTAGAGGAGAATAATATGAAAAAAATGGAATTTGTAAAAAAATTAATTATAGGAATCTTACTGGCTGGAATATTATCTGCAGGATGTAGCACTCTACAGGAACATATGTGAATAGGTTATAATATATTGGAGAATTTTCTTAGGGTTGTGTAAAATATAACGAATCTTGTTTTTTTATAATAATATCATATAAGGCGCCCTTTTTGTCAAGACACCTTATTATACAGCTTTCAAATCAAAATTCTTTTTAATTTTCAAAATAAGGGTAATACCTCTACATCAGTAATGATAACTATTATTTTTCGTATCTCTTTGTTATTGCTCATTATTTCAAACTCAAAATTCACCCACTGTTCCTTATCATCCTCACCAATAAAATAAGCATAACTTCCAAGTTCTAAGAAATCTATTACTTTTTCATTAAATATAGAATCATCGTCAGTTAATGATAGCTCTTTTTGTATAGAATTATCGAAATCTGATAATAAAAATTTCTTTCCTTTATATTTCTTTTTTAATTTATCTATCAATTTATTATCAGCTATCATTTTATTTTATCCTTTCAAAATTTAATTCTATTTTAAATTGTTATAAGAATAATAATTGTGATTTATTTTTAATTAACTTTTAAATTCTTAAAATATTAATAGAAGGCTATCTCAAACACTACCAAACCCCATATTTCAGCACTCTCAATTAAGTTTGTCTCTATTTATAGATAATAGAGACTTTTTTTGATATACTAATATAGTATGTTAAATTTATTAGGATGGTGATTTTATGCGTAAAAAAATACTTTTTAAAAATTGGGGAGAGGAATGGTTAGATAAAAAAAGATTATATATAAAAGAATCAACTTTTTTTCTATACAATACGAATATTAGAAAGCATTTAACGGAATATTTTGGGAATTATTATATTGATGAAATAACTAACGAAATGCTTCATTTATTTTTGAAAAAATTGATAAAAAATGGCGCTTCTTCAGGTACAATAAAAAATATAATAACTCTTTTAAAGTCAATATTAAGAACCGCAATAGATAGAAATTTAATAAATAATCAAAATTTTAAAATTAATTCTCCAATCAATAAAGAGATAAAACAATTATCTATATTATCAATTTCAGAGCAAAAAAATCTAATGAAAGCAATACTTGAAAACTTGAATTATAAAACATTGGGAATTATAGTTTGTTTAAATACTGGAGTCAGGGTAGGAGAATTATGCGCGCTACAATGGAAAGATATTGATCTAAAAAACAAAGTTATATCTATAACAAAAACTATACAACGTATCTCATGTGATGGTGTATCTAGGGTAATTATTACAACACCGAAAACGAAAACTTCAATAAGAGAAATACCAATATCTACATGGTTACGTAAGTTTTTAAAACAATTTCATAATAAAAATGGTGATATATATTTAATTAGTAATAATACAAAACCTATGGAACCAAGGATATATAGAAGATGTTTTTACAAATTTTTACATGATAATAAAATGGAGAATATTAAAATGCATACTCTCAGGCATACATTTGCTACAACATGTATAATATCAGGATCTGAATATAAAACTGTAAGTACTATATTAGGCCATTCTAACATAAATACAACCCTAAATTTATATGTACATCCACGGATGGATGACAAGAGAAAATGTATTGAAAATATTACATTTATTTTGAAATAGAATGTTGACAACTGAATGGTTTCATGGTAATATTAATTAAAAAAAGTCTCTATTATCTATAAATAGAGACTTTTTATTTTTCATTAAAAATTATACCTATATTTCTTACTTTACTATTTCTATCAATAAAGCATAAAATAAAAAATTTTACAAAAAAAATAAGCCTAATTAAAGGCTTAGAAAGATTTTTCATTTATTCGATTTATCAAAGATCCTATTTAGGATTTGTTTGTTGTTCTGTATCTTTAGACTCTGTAGTAGGAAAGTATTTTTTCAAAATATCATTAAGATTGTATTTTGCAATAAACATATTAACTAATTTAACTTTCTCTTCTCCTAACTTTTGATTAAAAATCAATTGCTTTACTTGAGGCATAATGTTTACAACATCACCATCTGATCCAAATCTTTCTTTATTGTCTTCATATACTTTCAAAACCTCTTCATCACTCACAACAACGTTTCCTTGTGCTAATTTGTTGAGGAAAGCCTCTACTTCTATATTTTCTTTAGCGTCGGCTATCAGTTTCTTTTCTGCTTCTGTAAATGGGCTGGATTTTATTTCTTCAAGTATAGCTTTTTTAACCAACAAACTAGCACCAACATTACTGTTTCCATTAACTATCTTCAACTCTTCTTCTGTTAAACTAATCGCTAGACCTACAGATGAAAGTCCAACTAATAAAATACTTGCTAATAAAAATTTTTTCATTAAAAATCATCTCCATAGAAATTTTTTATAATTTTCGAGTGAAATATTTTCTAAAAATAATTAAACTAATGCATATATTTCTAATTTATAAATAGAATTAAACACTTCCAGAGAAAATATTCTCTTTAAGTAAGAATACCAAATTATCGCATAAAAGTCAATAGTATTTAGGTAAATAGTACCTAAATCAGCGTTTCAATAAAAAACTAGTACATAAATTGTAATTCATTATTTTGATAATTATATCAATTTTATTCAACCAAACAAATATTTTGTTTTTCATTACCTTCCCAAAAACCTTTTTCAAAAAAACAATAAAATTTCTTGCTAAAATCGCTATGAGATGCTAAAATTATTTTGTATTTCTAAAAAAAAATTTTGAATTAGCAGAACTATTATGAATTAAAAGGAGAAATCTAATGGAATATTCGATAGAAGTCATGATTTCTAAGGAAAGAATAGAAAAAAAGATAAAAGAATTAGCTGCACAAATTGAAAGAGACCATAAAGGAAAAGAATTAATATTTATCGGACTATTAAAAGGTTCAGTTATTTTTATGTGTGATCTCATAAAAGAAATAAAATTACCCATATTTATTGATTTTATGAGTGTCTCGAGCTATGGAAGTGGTACCAAAACTACTGGAATAGTAAAAATTTTAAAAGATATAGATTTTGATGTAAAAGATAAAGAACTTTTTATAGTAGAAGACATCATAGATAGTGGCCTCACTTTAAAGTATGTGAAAGATTTTTTATTTGCAAAAGGGGCTGCAAAAGTCCATATCTGCACTCTTTTAGATAAGCCTCAAAGAAGAAAAGTAGACATAAAAAGTGACTATGTAGGTTTTGAGATTCCTGATGAATTTGTAGTTGGGTATGGTCTGGATTATGCTCAAAAACATAGGAATTTACCATATGTTGGTAAAGTAGTACTCAGGATGAAAAATGAATTATAGACCTAAAAAAAAATATGGTCAAAATTTTCTAAATGGACAAAAAGATATACTTTCTAAAATAATAGAAGTTTCTTCTATTTCAAAAAACACTGATGTATTGGAAATTGGACCTGGACAGGGAGCCTTAACAAAACTACTTTTGGATAATGCCAATTCATTGACAGCCATAGAGATAGACGCTGATTTGGCAGGTGTTCTGAGAGAAAATTTTAAAAATTATGATAATTTCAATCTTTTAATTGCAGATTTTTTGGAATTGGATTTAAAAACTCTACCTCAGGATAAAAAACTAAAAGTGGTAGCTAATATACCATATTATATCACATCTCCCATTATCAATAAACTTATCGAAAACCGTGATATGATAGATAGTATATACATTATGGTACAAAAAGAAGTTGGGGAGCGTATTTGCGCAAAGAAAGGGAAAACAAGGGGAATTTTGACCCTAGCCATAGAGTATTATGGAGAGGCTCATTATCTTTTTACTATTCCAAAAGAAGCTTTTACCCCTATACCAAAGGTGGATTCAGTTTTTATTACGATAAAATTTTATGATAACGAAAAGAAAAAGTATACAGATATAATTTCAGAAGAATTATTTTTTAAATATATAAAAGCAGCTTTTTCTAATAAGCGAAAAACAATTGTCAATAATTTTCTTACTCTTGATATAGATAAAAATAAAATTTGTGATGTCTTAAAAAAAGTGGGAATATCAGAAATGGAAAGAGGAGAAAATATACCTATTGGCAAATATATTGATCTTATAAAAGAATTTGAAAATTTATAACTTTAGCAATCAAACAAGGAGTGTATCTATGGAAAGCTATGAATTCTTAATTCAAAGCAGAAGGGATGATATTGACTTTATTAATAAAATAATAGAAGCCTACGAAGGAGTAGGTCTAATACGGACATTAGACCCTCAGAAAGGCATAATAAATCTGATTGTTACTAACGATTTTAAAGACGTAGCCAGAGAAATTATAAAGGACTTAAATCAAAATCATGTAACGGCTGAAATCATAGAAGAACGACCTTGGCAAGGTAATTTATATTAAGGTGTTTGAATTAATATTTATAAAATCTATTTGGTTAAGTATTATATTATATAATTTAAAATCCTTATTTTTAAGCACTTTGAAGTCGACTTCTATTACAGCTTCTTTAATAGCCGGCAGCATATTATTTAAATTTATTGCCCCATATTTTCCACCATTTATTTTTATAAAATCAATAGTATCCTTCATTTTTAAATGTTTTAATTACTTTCCCTTTTCGTTTTTATTTTTTAAAATTAATTTATCAACCTTGGATAAATAAGTAATAAAATCATCTGACAGTCTAACAATTCTCAAAGCCACTATGTATCTCCCATATTCTTTATTTTTAAAAACAAAGACTGGCTTTTGACCAGTCCTTACACTTTTTTAGCTTCTCTCTTACTGGTGGAGACACACCGCTTTTTTGATACAAATGTTTCATTAAAAATATTATACCATAATAACAACTTTTGTCAATTAATATTTTCACTTACCTCATTTGACCCCTACATTCTTAGTAACAATCAAATCACTCTCAAACCCCAACACATTTGCCTTCACAACATCCCCAATAAACAAAGGAGCAGACACCCTTATTCCCTTAATAACATCCATAACATCAAATATTCTATCTTTAGGTACAGGATTCGTAAGCCTTACACTAACAAGTGGAAGTTCCCCATTTTCTACCATTACCGAACTAGCTATAGTCCGCATTGGAGAAATAATTTCAGTCTTTACATAATCTATTCCCTTGGGACAGGGATTCCCTTCTATGGATATTATTTCTGTTCCATTTAATTCTACCTCTATATCGCATCCATTGGGGCATATTATACAACTATATTCTTTCAGCATATTACACACACCTCTATATCTACATCATTTTTTATAGTATCTTTAGATATTGGTACTTGTATCATTTCGGCAGGAATTGCCTTTTTCATCTTCAATTCCTTTATCAATTTCCCACCTTGAATAATATTTATAATACAATTCTTAAAAACTTTATTTACTCTAAAAGATAACTTGAAATCATTTTTCCCACTTATTTTTTGTGGAATAGTATGATTGATATTATTATCGGTCTTTATAGAAATATTGCAATCATCCAATTTGCCCTCTATATATTTTGCTACGGATTTAGCTAAATTTTCACCTTCCATAGATACATAATCTACCAAATCATGCACATGTAGCACATTTCCCGCAGCGAATATCCCCTCTATACTAGTTTGAAAATTTTCATCTACATAGGCTCCCTTAGTTCTATTATCTATTGCTACTCTGGCTCCCTGAGATAATTCATTTTCTGGTATCAATCCCACAGATAATATCAATGTATCGCATTCGTAATATTTTTCGGTATTTGGAATAACATTAAGTTTTTCATCGACTTTTGATACTGTAACACCTTTTAATCTTTTATCCCCATCTATATTTGTAACCGTATGACTAAGATATAGCGGTATATTATAGTCATTGAGGCACTGCTCAATATTACGTGGCAACCCGCTTGGGTGTGGCAAAATCTCAAACACAGCTATTACTTTAGCTCCTTCCAATGTAAGTCTCCGTGCCATTATCATTCCAATATCTCCGGAACCTAAGATAATCACATTCTTTCCTACCATTGTATTGTATATATTCATATAAGATTGTGCTACTCCAGCTGTAAATACCCCGGTTGGGCGCTCTCCCGGTATCGCAAGCGCCCCTCTCGTTCTCTCTCTGCAACCCATAGCTAAAATTACACTTTTACATTGTATTTTTTTAAATCCGGATTTATTTACAAGTGTGACTACTTTATCAGGAGAAATATCAATAACTGCTGTATTCAATATATACGGAATAGATAGTTCATTTATTTGTTTTATAAATTCTTCTGCATATTCAGGTCCACTTAGAGTTTTTCCAAATCTTACCAGTCCAAATCCATCATGGATACATTGTTTTAATATGCCGCCTAATTTATTTTCTCTTTCGACTATTAAAACATCTTTTATTCCTCTATTATATAATTCCAGTGCAGATGCCAATCCGGCAGAGCCTCCGCCAATAATAATTACATCTTTTTTATCCATGAATTACACATCCTCCCGAACCTTACCATAAAACATGTTGGCTCCACTTTTATTATACATAATATCTTCTCTTTTTACACCCAATTCTTCTTCTATCATTTGCACAATCCGCATCTGACAATACCCCCCTTGGCATCTTCCCATCATTGATCTAGTCCGATATTTTATTCCCACAACACTTTTTACTCCCAATGGATTATGAATAGCCTGTAATATCTCGGCCTTTGTGACTTTTTCACATCTACATATCAGTTCTCCATAATCCGGATTTTTTTCTATTAATTTTGATCTTTGTTCATCAGTCAGTTTTTCAAAATGTACAATTCCTTCTCTTTTAGGGTTAAAATTATCTTTTGGTATTAATTTTTCTCTCTCATTAATGAGCCTTACTACGTATCTCGCTATAGGAAGAGCTGATGTAAGTCCTGGAGATTCTATTCCAACCAAATTTACAGCATTAGGAGCTATATCATCCAATATTTCGATTTTAAAATCTTGTATTTTTCCATTGTCATCTACCCATTTTGGAAGTATTCCGCAGTAATTTCTGATATATTGACTTTTATATATATGAGGCCATAGATTACTAGCACTTTCGGCCAAATATTCCATATCTTTCTGAGATACCCCATAATATGCGAAATCATCTACAATCTCAGCATTTGGTCCTACTGTTACATTTCCATCAATTGTATTTGTTACGTGTATCCCCATATATGTATTACTAGGGACAGGATATACCGGCATAGGAAGAAGTGCTCCTGTTACTTTATCCAATACGATATAATCACCTTTTGACCCTATTACTTTATATCCCTTTATTCCCAACATTTCTGATACTTTTCCACTTCCTAGTCCTGCACTATTTATTACCCATCTTGTATAGAATATATCATTGTTTGTCATTATTTCATATATATTATCCACTCTTTTTATATTTTTAACTTCATAATCAAAAAAATACTGAACCGCATTTTCATGAGCATTTTCAGCTAATGCAATATTATAATTAAATGGATCTATGATGCCACTATTGGGGGAAAACATAGCAAATTTTCCTACGACTGCCGGTACCAATTTATGGAGTTCATCATAATCTACTATCCTTAACCCCACACTTCCATTTTTTTCACCTTGAGCAATTGTTCTTTTGAGTTGTTCCATATCTTCTGAGGTATTACCAACTAAGACTTTCCCGCATCTGATAAATTGTACATCCAATTCCTTTGCGACATGTTCCATTTCTGTATTTCCTTCTATACAAAATTTGGCTTTGAGAGAGCCCACATCATAGGCAAATCCCCCATGGATCACTCCTGAATTCCTTCCACTAGTTTCATAACAGACATCCAGGTTTTTTTCTAGTACTCCGATTTTTAATTTGTTCCTTGAAAGTTCTCTGGCAATAGCACTTCCTACCAATCCACCGCCTATTATTATCACGTCAAATATTTCTTTCATAAATACCTCTCTGTATATTTTATCACAAAAAAACAGCAATATGCTGTTTTTTATTCGAGTTTTCTATCCAACATATTTAATCAAAGTCGCTCTTATTGAGCCGACACCGGCTACCAACTCTGCAAAATATTTTTCTACAATTTCTCCTAATCCGACTTTATATAAATTTACTGCGAATATTGTTTCATTGGACAAAATAGGTTCCAAATCATCATGAAAATCTCTGATTTTACCAATTTCCACATTTTTCAAATATGGTCTCACTGTATCTAGTAATGGATCAGAACTTAGCTCAAACGCATTCCCGTCATCATCTATAGCTAGTAAATACCTACACCAACCGGCAAGCACTAATGGTATAAGCTTAAGGTCAGAAATTTTTAAGCTATCACTTTCTATGTAAGATTTTATTGTTTCGCCGAATCGAATTCCCAATTTTTGAGATGTATCAGTTGCAATTCTTTGTGGAGAATCGGGCATAAATGGATTTACCACTCTCTTTTGCAATACCTCATCTATAAATGTCTTGGGAGATATGATTTTTGGGTCTACAACTACAGGAAGTCCTTCCTTATATCCAATAATTTCTACCAATTTTTTTAGTTCAGCATCTCTCATTTCTTTATATATTAATGTGTGACCCAATAGACATCCATATATTGCAAGAGCCGTATGAAGGGGATTTAAACATGTACAAACCTTCATTTTTTCTACTTTATCCACAGTTTCTCTATCTGTAAATATAATACCGCCCATATCCAAGTTAGGTCTACCATTTGGGAATTTATCTTCTATAATCAAGTATTGCACTTCTTCAGCGTTTACAAAGGTAGAAATGTATGTATTTTTCGCCGTTATTTGAGTATCAATATCATCAAATCCGGATTCTTTCAGCATTTTAGCGACACTATCATCAGGTCTTGGTGTGATTTTATCTATCATGCTCCAAGGAAAAGATACACTGTCGGGGCTTTTTATATAATCATAAAATCCCATATCTGCACGTCCATTCTCGCTCCATTTCTTAGCAAAAGCTTCTATCGCTCCATACAATCTATCTCCATTATGAGAGCAATTATCCATACTGACCATAGCTACAGGCAGTTTCCCAGCCTCATATCTGGCATAGAGCAATCCTGCCACTTTTCCTATATAGCTCTCAGGAGCACTTGGCCCATTTTCAAAATCTTTTTGGACATTTTCATAGAAATTTCCCTTAATATCATATAAATTATATCCTTTTTCTGTGATTGTAAAACTTATCATCTGCAAAGATTTATTTGTAAATATCTCTATTAATCTTGCCCAATCATTATTTTTTGGATCTAGCACCAATGATTCTGTAACACTTCCGACTACAGTTTTTTCTATAGTGCCATCAGCCTTCAAAGTTATCAAAACACCTAAATTATCATGAGGTCTATATAATTTTTCTATTATTTCATAATCGAATCCTTCAGCTGCAATTATTCCGGTTTTTGAAAGATTAGAATTTAATATATTCTGTTGGACATTGGCAGGGAAGGCTCTGAATATATTTCCTGCTCCTAAATGTATCCAAGCCGGATTTGCTTTTGTTTCGGCAGTCACTGCTTCTATGTCAAATTTTGGCAATGAAAATCCTGCTTCTTCCCATTGTTTCCTATTAATCAATTCTTTTTTGTTCAATTTCATTTTCACCAACTCCGTCTATTCAAATTTCAAAACCACTTTCAAAATATTTTGTGGATATTTCTCTATAGCATCAATAGCAGCTCTCGCATCCATAAAATTGAATTCTTTAGTTTTTAATTTTTCCGGATTCAATTTTTTAGTTTCAAATCCTTCTATAACTTCGTCAAAACAATTACAGTTAAGTCTTGACCCGACTATAGTCAGTTCTTTCTTTGTGATATCCGCCATTACAATATTTGATGGTTTATTTTTAAGCCCGATTACTGCTACCCTACCAGCAGGAGATGCATAGCTTATACTTTCCTCGAAAGTCTCCGGTATACATACAGTATCCAATACAATCGGCATTCCTTCTCCATTTGTAAATTTATTTATTCTATCATTCAGATTATCCTTAGTCGTAAGCACTATCTCATCTGCCCCCATATCCTTTGCTTTCTCCAATCTTTCCATTACTATATCTGTCATGAGAACCTTTACCCCACGACTTTTAGCTACTTGCATAGCACATATCCCGATAGGACCGGATCCCATGATGAGCATTCTCTCATCTTTTTGTGTCTGTAATCTATTATTTATCTGCATTCCAATAGTAAAAGGTTCGACTAATCCCAATAAACTTTCATCAAAATCAATATGAAATTTATGAATGTTTTTTTCAGGAACCTTGACATATTCCGTGAACCCACCATCCCTATGCACGCCCATCACTTCTAAAGTTGAACATACATTATGCCTCCCAATCGTACATGCATAACAATGTCCACAACTAACGATAGGATCAACTGCCACTCTGTCTCCTATTTTTACATTCTTTACACCAGATCCAATCTCATTAACCACTCCGCCAAATTCATGTCCAATAATACGGGGGTATGTGGCAAGAGAATTAGTACCATTCCAAATCCCCATATCAGACCCGCATATACCACCAGATGTTACCTTTACTATGACATCATATTCATTTTCTATTTTTGGCATATCTATTTCTATTATATCAATTTTAAATGGTTCAAGGACTTTTACGGCCTTCATTTTTCCTCCAATATAACGACAAAAATTATAGTCATTTCCCTTAATACAAGTTAATTTTACTATCCACAACAAAATATTGAGGGTTTTCCTTATATATTTCAAAAAAATAATTTTTAAAAAAAGTTAAATGTTTATTATAATATTCTTCGAAATCCAAACTCGGAAGTCCTCCCACCAACAAATATTCATAAATCAGCATATGCTCATCATAGACGTGTTTCAAATCAGATTTTTTAAGCGCAAATTCTGCATACCTTATTCTGTCAAAATGAGTGCATGCATTCTTTACACAATTCCAAAGTGATCCTCTATTAGTAGCTTCATATGCCAATCTATGAAATTCATCATCCAGACTAAATAATTCTACTATATCGTTTCCATGATTATTTATATCTTTATTTTTTTCCGTATTTCCATTTGTGCCTTCGTTCTTATCATCGTTTATTACATTTATATTATATAGTTTTAAAGTTTTTTCCATGTTTTCTTCTATTTTTTTTGAATATTCTAAAGATAAATGATCGGTCAACTCTCTATAAATAGCCGGTTCTATCAAATTCCTTATAAATACTCCATCTTTAACATTTTGGAAATTGATAAGAGATACCCTGGATCCACTTTGAGGGAAAATATCAACTAAATTTTCCGACTTCAAAATAGTCACCGCTTCATGTATCGGAGTCCTACTTATGTTTAGTTGTTCTGCAAATTCATTTTCATTAATAATGGATCCGGGCACAAGATTCATTGTGAGTATATTTCTTTTTATAACTCTATAAGAATAATCTTTGTTTGTCTCTTTTTCATTCCTTGGTAATAATGTTAAAATTTTATTGTCCATAAATTTATTTCTCCGTTTATTCTTTTTTCTTTTATTTTTTCTTTTATTTTTTATTTTTTATTCTTTAATAAATACTCACACTAAGCTCCACCTGAAAGCATACCGAATATTTTTACTACACCTATAGTTACAGGTGGGAAATATGTCACAAGAGCTAATACTATGAAATTACTTATTAAAAATGGTATTAATTCTTTTATTACTCCGCTTAATTTTGTTTCACCTATATTCGTTGCGGCAAACATACATACACCAACTGGTGGTGTGCAAAGTCCGATTACTAGATTAAGCACTACTATAATACCAAATTGTGTCGGGTCAACTCCAACTTCAGTAGCAATCTTAAGTAAAACTGGGAACAATATCAATATTGCAGCTATAGTTTCCATAAACATTCCTACAAATACCAAGAATACGTTTATAATTAAAAGAAGTATATATTTGTTTCTTGTGAGACCCAACATGAAATCAGCTATCATTTGAGGAATTTGCTCCTTGGTAAGTATATACGCAAATACATTGGCAAATCCTACCAAAGCCATTATAGCAGCACTAGATACTGCTGTCTGTCTCATACATACCATTAATCTTTTCAAATTCAATTCTTTATAAACAAATAATCCTACAAGTACTCCATATAAAACAGCCAAAACTGATGCTTCTGTGGGAGTAACAAACCCGAATATAATTCCGGATAAGATTATTAAAGTCATAAGTAATGCCCAGAAAGATTCTTTCCCCGATATCAATATTTCTTTTAGAGTAGCTCTCCTCTCTGTTTTTGGATAATTTCTTCTTTTAGAAATAACTACAGATACTATTATCATTCCTAAACCCATTAATATACCCGGAAGTATTCCTGCCAAAAACAACTTTGATACAGAGAGACTTGTAAGAGTTGCTGCTATTATCATGGGAACTGACGGAGGTATAATAGGTCCAACACACGAAGATGCAGCAGTTACAGCACAAGAAAAATCAGCATCATATCCATCTTTTTTCATAGCAGGGATCAATACTCCACCTATACTTACCGTATCAGCAAGAGCTGTTCCTGATATTCCGGCAAATAGCATAGATGCCACTACATTAGCTATTGCAAGTCCACCTGTAAAATGTCCTACGATTTTATTACAAAATCCTATCAATCTTTCAGTTATCCCACCAAAATTCATCAGATTCCCTGCTAATACAAATCCCGGAATACATAATAATGTAAAAGAATCAAGTCCAGCAAAAAATCTTTGTGAATATATAGTAAGAGGCATTCCTGCTCCCAAGAAATATATTAATGATGATACTCCAAGACTAAAAGCCACAGGAATACCTACAGCTAATAATACGAGAAAACTTATAAATAAAACTAATACCATTATTTTCTCACCTCCCCTTTTTTAACAAACACCAAAAGAATTTCTAAGAGATAACTAAATATTAAAAAACCAAATAATACTATCATTGATACGTAAATATATTTCATATTTATTTGCATCGCTGTAGATACCATACGATACTTTATAAGTGAAAATCTTAAAACGGATTTTTTCATCAATATAGAGCTAAATACTATCATTCCAACATATGTCAATATTTCTATAATTTTATTTATGATCCTTGGAAAATAACTAATCAATAAATCAACACCAACAAATTCTTTCGTGTGAACAGCCACACTAGATCCAAAAGCCACCATATATATGAATAAATATCTAGCCGCTTCCTCTGTCCAAGATGGAGTCTTTGGTAAAAATGTTCTGCAAAATATTTGTATTAAAACACTTATTAAAAATCCTAATAGAAAAACTAATGCTATTGAGGACATTATGAGATTATAAATTTTAACAAATTTTTCTAATCCAGACAATTCCTCTGCTCTTACTGTATTAAGCTCTAAATTTTCTCCCATTTATTCCTCCTTATATCTTCGTATTTTTTTATTTAATATATAATTTTAAGGCCAACATCCACAATATAGATACTGGCCTTTAAAATATTGTAATAATTTTATTTATCAGCTGCAACTATCTTTTCATAAAGTACTGTTTGTTTAGGAGTTAATACTTTTCTTACTCCTTCAATTGCTTTTTCTTTAAACGGTTTTTGATCTACTTCTAAGAAAGTCATTCCTTTTCCTTCCAATTCAGCTTTTAATGCTTTTTCTTCCACTAAGAATAATCCATGTTCATATTCTTGCATTTCTTTTCCGGCATCTAATACTATTTGTTGCAATTCTTTAGATAAAGATTGGAATTTTTCTTCACCTATAGCTATATATACCCATCCTCTCAAATGTTCAGTAACATCTACATATTTTTGTACTTCATTAAAAGCACCTGTCTTTATCATAGCCAATGGATTTTCTTGTCCATTTATAACACCTTGTTGCAAAGAAGTAAACACTTCAGAAAATGCCATAGGCGTAGGTTTTGCACCCATTGCTTCAAAAGCTGATACAGTCATTGGAGATTGAGGTGTTCTTATGATGAATCCCTTTAAATCATCAGGAGTCTTGATTGGTATATTAGATGTAATATTACGAGGTCCTCTTGTAAAATATCCTAATACTCTCAACCCAGATTTCAACATTAAATCTTCTAATTCTTTGCCAACTTCACCTTTAAGTACTTTGTCCATATGTTCATCGCTTGTAATACCGTAAGGCATCCCTATAATACCTAGCTCTTCAGCATAAGTTTGCATTGATTCTCCAGTGAAAACTATGTCAGCTCCACCACCAGTTAATATAGATTGAATAACATCAAGCTCTGTTCCCAATTGATTATTTGGGAAAATCTTCACTTCTATTTGACCTTTTGATTTTGCCTCTACTGTTTCTTTAAATTTTAATGATGCTTTGTGCCAAGTATTATCCTCAGCAACTATGTGTCCTATTACCAATTCGATTTTTTTGCCGGCCGCATTTAGTATAGTACTAAATGCAACTATTGACATTACCAATGCCAATAACATCCCTGTGATTTTTTTCATAAATAACCTCCATAAACTAAAATATCAATTATTAAAAAGTATTACATTATTGTTGCTGAATAAAACATCCATACAAATTATATAAAACTGTATTAAATGTAACTCTATCATATTAGAATTGTACCTCACAGTCAGATATATGTCAATAGTTTTTTTATTTTATTTGATTTTATGATATTTAATTCTTTTTTGATTATATTTGAAATTCTTTATTTTTTGCTATTGCATATATCAAAAAAATATGATATCTTTATATTAACTAATATATTAATTAAAAATTTTAGTTTGTTTTTAGAATTGTTTAAGGAGGAAATCTATG
>JAITPM010000051.1 GCA_031289425.1 Fusobacteriaceae bacterium | reverse complement strand
AAAATTGATTATTTGATTGATATGTCCTAAATCTATCACTTTGTACGTCAATAGTATCTATTATTTTTATTCCTTTATAATTTGAATTTAATAGGTAATCTAGCCAAATATATTCCACTATTACAACATCATATTTATTTATTTCGATATTTTTATTAAATATCTTTATTATAGTTTCATCTCTTAAAGATTTTATAGTAGTGTGAGTTAAGTTATTTCTTATTTTTTCTCTTAATTTAGGAAATTTATTTATTAAATCTTTTAATTTTAAAGATATATTTTTTTTATATGTTCCTATTTCATGAATTATTATTTGATATATTTTTTCTATTTTTTCTTTATGATACACTTTCCCTATAAAAGCAATTTCTATTTTTATTCCATAACTAGAAATTTTTTCTATAAATTGAGATATTCTTTTGTTGGTTCCATTATCTTCTTTCCAAAATTCTGAATCTGTAATTATTAAAATTTTTTTCCCCATAGTTTCATCTCAATTTTATTTTTTAAAAATTTAACAATTTTTTTTATCCAATTTATTTTTTCTATATTGATTATATTACATTCATATATTTTAAGTTTTTTATTATTTATCCACACATTAAATAATCGCTCACCTAAAAACCCATAAATTCTAGATTGATACACATCGTATTGAGATATATCTATTCTCTTTTCAACTTCAAACAAAATACCAAAAATCCAACTACAATACTCATCAAAATATTCTTTCTTGCATATAAACATATTGAATAAATGCAAATTTTTTCCATTCATTACTTTGTTAAAATTATCTATGTATTGCGGATATTTTTCATTAATTATGTTTTTTACTTCTAACATGTCTTTTTCAAAATGTGAATGTTTATAATGATCATAGACTGTCTCTATACAATAATTTCTTTTCTTAGGTAGAATAATATCATAACTCTTTAAAATATTATATATATCATTACTTTTTAAAAAAAGATTATATTTATTTTTACTAAAATAAATAGTAAAATAGTTACTGTTTGAAAAATGTCTTCTATAATGTACCAACCCGATATAATTGCATTTAAGATTTTTCCATGCCCAATATAATCCTGTCAATTCACAAAAATAAGGATTTTTATCAGATATGTTATCACCAGTATTATCTCCAACATATCCCAAATCTTCTTTGCCTTCTTTGCCAACGTGCAAAGGCATGTATATATCATTATTTGGAATATTATATTTTTTATGTGTAGCAACCAAAATCTTTACATTCATTTTTAAATTCCTTATTTACACATTTTAGTGCTTCATCTATGACCTCATCCATATCATAATATTTATATTCTCCAAGCCTTCCACCAAATATGATATTTTCTTCTTTATCCGACAATTTTTTATATTCTGAGTAAAATATATTGTTCCTATCAATGTTTATTGGATAATATCTTTCTTTTCCCACACCCCATTCACTTGAATATTCTTTTGATATGATAGTAACTGGTTGTGTTCCATATTCGAAATGTTTATGTTCGATTATCCTTGTATATGGGATTTCTTTTTCTGTATAATTTACAACAGCATTTCCTTGATAGTTATTTATATCTATTTTTTCATGTTCAAATTTGATCATTCTATATTCCAAAACACCTAATTTATAATTGAAATACTCATCAATAGATCCTGTGTATATTATTTTACTAGCTATATCAAAATTGTTTTTTATAAATTCTTTAGACTCGCAGTTTATTTTGACTTCTATTCCCGCTAACATTTTTTCTATTATCTGGGTATATCCTCCAATTGGAATTCCTTGATATCTATCATTAAAATAGTTATTATCATATGTAAATCGTAATGGTAATCTTTTTATAATAAATGCCGGTAATTTTCTGCAATCCCTACCCCATTGTTTTTCAGTATATCCTTTTATAAGCTTTATATAGACATCTTTTCCAACTAGTGATAATGCTTGTTCTTCTAAATTTTGAGGATCTTTTATATTAAGTTTCGATATTTGTTCCTTTATTTTCCGTTTTGCTTCATCTGGAGTTTTAATATTCCACAATTTACTAAAAGTATTCATATTAAATGGTAAATTATATAATTCGTCTTTGTATATAGCAATAGGTGAATTTACATAATTATTAAATTCTGCAAATTTATTTATATAATCCCATATTTCTTTATTAGATGTATGAAAAATATGCGCTCCATACATATGTACATTTATTCCCTCAATATTTTTAGTGTAAATATTTCCGGCTATATGATTTCTTTTATCTATTACTAAAACTTTTTTCCCTCTTCTTTTAGCTTCATATGCGAATATTGATCCAAATAATCCTGAGCCAACTATTAAATAATCATATTTCATTTAATATGCACCCTTTCTCTTTAATACGGTTCTCATGGTTTTAAAAATTATCACTATATCCAACCACAGAGTCCAATTTCGTATATAATAAAGATCTAATGCTATTCTTTCATCATAATTTTCTACATCGGATCTACCATTTACTTGCCACATACCAGTTATTCCAGGTTTTATCATAAATATTTTTTTACTCATTTCTTTTCCATAATACAATTCCACTTCTTTTTCTACTACGGGTCGAGGTCCTACAAGGCTCATTTCGCCCTTTATCACATTAATAAACTGAGGTAATTCATCTAGCGATGTTTCTCTTAAAAATTTACCAACCTCTGTTATCCTTGGATCATCTTTTAATTTAAAATTTTTATAAAACTCTTTCTTTAAGACTTCATCGCTATCTAATAATTCTTTTAGTTTT
>JAITPM010000017.1 GCA_031289425.1 Fusobacteriaceae bacterium | reverse complement strand
TATAGCATTGGGGGATAGATTTGAAATTTTTTCTTTAGTTTCCTGTGCAGGCATTCTAAAAATTCCGGTTTGTCATTTATATGGTGGTGAAAGCACCGAGGGTGCATTTGATGAATTTTTTAGACATTGTATTACAAAAATGAGTTATTTACATTTTACAAGTACTGAAGCATATAGAAGAAGAGTTATTCAATTGGGCGAGGCTCCTGAAAGAGTATTTAATGTTGGCGCTATAGGACTAGAAAATATAAAAAATTTAAAAATAATTCCAAAAGATAATTTAGAAAAAAAATTAGAATTTAAATTTACTAATAAAACTTTTGTAGTAGTTTTCCATCCTGTAACTTTAGAAGATAACACTGCAAAAAGTCAAGTTGAAGAACTAATTAATGCAATAGATATAGCAGAAATAGAAGCTATTTTTATAAAAGGAAATGCTGACTCTAATGGAAGAATAGTAAATCAAAAAATAGAAGATTTTACTAAAAAAAATAATGAAAAATATAAGGCATTCTCTTCCCTTACAGTAGAAGAATATATGAGTATTTTGAATTATTCGCAAGGATTGATTGGGAATTCTTCCAGCGGAATAATAGAATTACCAGCACTCAAAGTTGGAAATCTTAATATAGGCGATAGACAAAGGGGAAGAATTCAAGGGACATCAACATTGAATTGTCTTCCTATAAAAGAAGAAATAATTAAAAATATAAAAATAATGTTAACCGATGAATATAGAGAAAAAGTAAAAAATACAGTTTCTCCATATGGAGATGGTAATGTTAGTGCAAGGATTATAAATATTATTAAAAATATAAAAAAAATAAATTTAAAAAAAGAATTTTACGATGTGAAATTTCAGGAGCATGCATGAAAATAGGAATAATAGGACTAGGTTCTATGGGAAAAAGAAGAATAAGACTGATCAAAGAAAATTTTGATGCAACAGAAATTTTTGGCGTGGATATATCAGAAGATAGAAGAAACGAAGTAAATAATTTGTTTAATATAACTACTTATGAATCAATAGATTTGCTTCTAGAAAACCATAAAATAGAATCGGTTTTTATTTGTACATCACCTTTATCACACAGCAATATTATTTTAAATTTATTAGAAAAAAATATAAATATTTTTACAGAATTAAATTTAGTTGACGATAATTATAAAATGATAATGGAAAATTCATCAAAAAAAGGATTGTTATGCTTTCTTTCCTCAACAATGCTTTATAGAAAAGAAATTGAATTTATAGAAAAAAAAATTCAAAATTCTAATGAAAAAATTGCATATAGATATCATGTTGGGCAATATTTACCAGACTGGCATCCATGGGAAAAATATAAAGATTTTTTTGTTGGAAATAAAAGAACAAATGGATGTAGAGAACTTTTGGCTATAGAGTTACCATGGATAATCAAGATATTTGGTATAGTGAAAAAGATGACTATAATAAAAGATAAAATAAGTAAACTTAATCTTAATTATGATGATATCTATTTACTCATGTTGGAACATGAGAATGGTTGCAAAGGAATGATTAATGTTGATGTGGTTTCAAGAGAGGCGATAAGAAACTTGGAAATTTACTCTGAAAATCTTCATATTTTTTGGAATGGAACACCAAATTCTCTAGAAATTTATAATATAAATACAAAGAACAGAGAAAAAATAAATTTATATAAAGATATAGAACAAGACAGTAGATATGCAAAAAATATAATAGAAAATGCTTATTTAGAGGAAATAAGAGAATTTTTTGAAACACTTAAATCTAAAAATAGAGAACCTAGATATGGTTTTAAGGATGATCTATATATAATTTCATTGATGAATAGAATAGAAGGAATATAAATATGAAATTAAAAGTTTGTTTTTGTGGTATGGGTTCTATCGGTAAAAGACACTTATTAAATCTAATAACAATTGGAAAAGAATTTAATCTTTTATTTGAAATAGATGTAATAAAAAGAACGAATGATTTGGATAATAATATTGAAAATCTAATAAATAAATTATATTTAAATTTTAATGATATAGATACTAAATATGATTTAGTGTTCATAACTAATCCGACTTCCATTCATTATAAAACTATTAGAATGATGGTTAATAAAACTAAACATATGTTTATAGAAAAACCTATATTCGAAAGAAGTGAATATAATTTAAATGAATTAGGATTAGATAAAAATAATTGTTATTATGTGGCTTCGCCTCTACGTTATTCTGGAGTGTTTTTCAAATTAAAGGAAATTTTAAAAGTAGAAGATATATATTCGGTGAGAACAATTTGTTCTAGTTATCTTCCAGATTGGAGACCACAACAAAACTATAGAACTGTATACAGTGCTAATAAAGAATTAGGTGGTGGAGCGTCAATAGATCTAATTCATGAATGGGATTATTTAGTAGAATTATTTGGATTCCCGCAAAAAATTTTCAATATTAGTGGAAAATACTCATCATTAGAGATAACCAGTAAAGATTTATCTATTTATATAGCAGAATATAAAGATAAATTAATAGAATTACACCTAGACTATTTTGGGCGAATACCAAAAAGAGAAATAGAACTTTTTACAGAAAAAGGGACAATAATCGGAGATTTTATAAATAAAAAAATATCATTTACATGGAAAAATGAAATAATTGATGTGTGCAAATATGAAGATATGTATGTTAGGGAACTAAGAAATTTTTTTGAGATAATATATAACAAAAAAATAAACAATAATACTCCAGAACATGCTTTAAAAATATTAAAATTAGCAGAAGGAAGGATTTAAATGAATATACTTTTTACAATTTGTGGTAGAGAAGGATCAAAAGGAGTGAAAAATAAAAATATAAAAATATTAAAAGATTTTCCGTTAATTTACTACACGATTGCTGCCATAGAATTAATGAAAGAAAAACGAAAAGATTTACAAATAGATTTTTGTATAAACAGTGATGGGAAGGAAATATTAAATGTCTGTAAACAGTTTGCAGATTATGTTTTGATTGATAGACCCAAGGAATTAGCTACAGATATTTCTCCGAAAATTCCAGTGATAATTTATTCATTAAAATATATGGAAGAAAGAAACAATAAGGAATACGACTATGTTATTGATCTAGACATAACATCACCATTGAGAACCGTGGGAGATATAGAAGGAATAATAGAAAAATCTATAAATTCTGATAAAGATGTCGTTTTTTCGGTTGTTCCAGCTAGAAGGAATCCATATTTTAATATGGTAGAAAGAAAAAAAAACGAAGTTATAAAATGTAAAGAAGGAGATTTTGTAAGAAGACAAGATGCACCAGAAGTATTTGATATGAATGCTTCAATATATTGTTATAAACGAAAAAAATTGATAGAATGTCCAAAAAAATCTCCATTAGAATATAACTTTGAAATTTTTGAAATGAGAGAAACAGGAATAATTGATATAGATTCAGAAAAAGATTTTGTTTTACTGGAATTACTAAGTGATTATTATTTTAAAGACGAATATAAAGATATATATAGTTATTTATTAGATATAAAAAATGAAAAACATTAAAATATTGTTAAAAAATATTATATAAATTTAAAAGGTTATAATTATAAAATTTTTTAACACTCATATATTATAGGAGTAATCAAGAAATAGTAAGTAACAAAGAAAAATATTCATATTACCTTAAAGAAGATCAAAGAGCACACAGTATATATACAAAATACTCAATATTTAAGGATAATATCATGATTATGATAATAAATCTATGTTGAAAATTTCAAAAAATAATGAAAAAACTCAAATATTGGATAATTGCAAGAAAAAATAATATGGAAATTTTACATTTATATAAGATGGGAATATAAAAGAATAAGTAGCTAATGTAATATTAAATAAAAGTTTTGAAAAAGACAATATAATATTAGCTGGTATTTCAGCTGAAATAGTTAATTATATCAATAGTTGTTATAAA
>JAITPM010000003.1 GCA_031289425.1 Fusobacteriaceae bacterium | reverse complement strand
AAGCAGATGGATCTACAGGCCAGACTTCCAGAGTAGGGGTATTTGCCGGTGGAGATGCAGTAACCGGTGCTGCGACAGTAATACTTGCGATGGAAGCCGGTAAAAAATCTGCAGCAGCTATTGATAAATATTTATCTGAAAAAAAATAAGAGACAATAAGTTATCTCTTATCTATAATTTTAAATAGACGCATTATTGCGTCTTTTAAAATATTCATATTTTTCAGAAGCTCTAAAACTTCTCAGCTATAAAATTCGTTAATTTCCATAAATTTTCTGTGTTTTTTAAAGACCGACCTGCCAATAATCCAAGTCTTTTCCAATCATCATTTGAAAATTTCAATTCTTTTCTATCTGCTTTCTCATCTATCAAAGAAAAAAAATTACTTAAAGTCATTTTTAATTCCTCATCCAATTGTTGCCTCTTTCTAAGATTATCATAGAAACTTATTATTTCTTTTCCGAGATCACTTTTCATATTTGTAGTCCTCCTTATATCAAGACATCTCACTTTATTAATTCATATCTATCAACTTACATATACATATTCTATATTATTTCTCAACAACATGTCAATAGTTTTCTTATTTGAGTGTTGTAAACACGTATTTCTTTAATATAATGTATATTTTTAGTACAAATTTTTCAATTTCTCAAATAAACAATTATAATTTATAATAAAAATCCGGTTTCAAATCATTTTAGGCTATAATGTCCCTATTTGCCTTATAAACATAGCCCCCAACCCATTCCCAAAAGTAGCAATGAGAATTATTTTTATTGTATCAGCATTCCACGCCTTAGCACACGAAATATAAAACATATTTGCTATGCTATGATCGAATCCGCTCAATATAAATACCATAACGCCCATAAATACGGCGCAAAACCCGAGCATTTGATTATTTTCTCTATATTTTATAAACGTGTTTACAGCCAAATACATGAGTATTCCACAAAAAAAGCTTGATGCAAGTATATTTACTCCATTCATATTTATTTTATTTAAAATTATAGCTGTAGAACCATCTATAATTTTTGTTTTACCGGCAAGATTTACTAAAATCCCGGTAAATCCCGTTCCAATAAAATTCCCCATCCATACAATTATAATAAAAATACTGCTTTCTCTCATTTTATGTATGTCAAAATATCCAATTTTCCCTGTATATAGATTTAATCCATAAACACATATAATAAATAATCCTATCGAAAACAAAAATGAACCAATATATTTATTATCACATGACAAATAAACTATTCCACCCATTCCTATTAAAAATCCTGCGTAAACTCCCTTTATTAAGTCTTTTAATTTTTTATTCGGCATATCAATCTCCATTATTTTATTTTTATATATCCGCCCAACAATTTTATCTCTATACAATATTCTTTTAATTCCAAAAGCAATTCTTTAGAATTCTTATTTTTAAGATTCCCTTCCAATTCGATATGGAAATAATAGCTCCAAGGTTCCTTTGGTATAGCGTGAGATTTGATATTGAGCATATTAAATCCCCTTTTTGCTATTATATTTATGACATTCGCCAAAGTCCCAGGTTTATTTTTTACTGTAACTAATAATTGAAAATAATCTCCTTCTTCTATAAAATTCTTACTTACGACTATAAATCTTGTAGTATTATTTTCGCTTGTATTTATATTTGGCTCTATGATATCAAGATTATACAATATCGCTGTCTCTTTGGATGCGATAGCACCCTTTCTTATATCGTTTGATTCACTCACATACTTGGCTGCGATCGCAGTATTTGGGTAACTTATTATCTCTACATTCATTCCCTTTAAGAATATAGAAGATTGAGATATAGCTTGTGGATGTGAATATACTTGCCTTATATCTGATAATTTTGCACCTTTTATACCCAAGAGATTTTGGTCTATTTTTAAATCCAGTGTTTTATTTATATAGACATCACTATTTTTCAAAAGGTCACTGACTTCTCCTACTTCCCCAGTAAATGAATTTTCATAGGGAATGATTCCGTAATTTAACGATCCATCTTCCACTGCTTTTACTACTTCATAAAACGTTGTAAAGGACTTCATCTTATGATGAGGAAAGATTGTCAATGCAGCTATATGACTAAAGGCTCCTGTTATTCCCGGATACCCTATTACATCTTTATTGATTATTGATTTTTGATAATCACATGATAAATTTAATAATTTTTTTAAAAATTCTTTGTATAAATTTTTCTGGTCTTCGTTTTCTATAAATTCTATGTTTTTTAATAATATTTCCTCTTCTCGGCATTTATCAAAAACTTCAAGTTTATTTTTAATTTTATATTGTGCTATTTTCTCAACGGTCACCATTCTCTTTTGAAAAAGTTTAGCTATTTTTTCATCAATATCATCAATAATTTTTCTTTTATCTTCCAATACACTCATATTATTTCTCCCCAATAAATCAACTATATCTATTTATATTGATTAACATAGGATAATTATATCATAACCTCAAATCTATTACAATATTTCCATAACGATTATTTTAAAATAAAATACCCGCAAACAACGTCAATTCACTAAGGAATTTAATTTTTTATTAATATTCTCATAAAAAAATGAAACAATGTAGAAAAGATAGAAAAATTATGATAAAATAATAGGGAGCGAATATTTTATAAAAAACTATATTTTTGAAGGCATCAAAAATTTATAGTATAAGGAGACGCAATGGAAAACATAAAAAACAGTTTTGACCAACTTATTGCAAAAAAAGATTACGGCAGCGCCCTTGTTCTATTACAACAGGTGCAAAGTTCTGGTGATACGAGCTCTTGGTTGTATTGCAATCTTGCATGGCTTTTAGGATTACAAGGAAAGAAATTAGAAGCTATAAAATATTTAAAAATAGTCGAAGAAAAAAATGACCAAAAATACAATAAATGGGCATTTTCTGAAATGGCATCTCATTATAATGCCTTAGGCCAACCGAATGATGCTATTTATTATCTAAAAAAAGCAAACGAGGCCGGGAGAGATGATATTTGGCTTAATTCCACAATGGGTTATAATTTGAACAAGCTTGAAAAATATGTTGATGCGCTAATGTACCTTATGAAAGCATCTAATCTGGGAAGGATTGACTCTTGGATAAATTTTGAAATCGGCTGGGCTTTAGGAAATTCTAATAAAAATAAGGAGGCTATTGATTACCTAAAAATTGCTGATTCACAATCTCCCAATGATGTTTCTATTCTGAATGAATTGGGATGGAATCATGGAAAGATTGGCGAACACACAAAGGCTATTGACTATTACAACAAAATGAAAGACCTTGGTCATGATGACTCCAATATCAATAGTGAAATAGCTTGGAATTTGAGTTGTCTGAATAGACCCGAAGAAGCGCTCAGTTACCTGAATAAAGCCGAACAATTGTCCGACGACCCCAGTGCATTTCTATATTCTGAAAAAGCAAGAAATTTACGAAAACTTGAAAATTATAACGAAGCCTTGGATGCCCTACAAAAAGCTCTTAATCTTGGAAGAGATGATTATTGGATACATGCAGAAATGGCTTGGAATTTGCTGCAATTGAACAGGTACAATGAAGCTTTGGGGCAATTTAAGAAGAGCTCTCAGTATCGCCCCAATGATAAATGGATCATATCTCAAATAGCTTATTGCCTCGGTGAAACTGGTAAACATCAAGAATCGCTCAATTATTACTTCAAAGCAATCGAATTAGGGAGAGATGACAGTTGGGTAAATAGTAGAATCGGATGGACATATTCAAAATTAAGACAGCATGAAGAAGCTCTTAAATACCTAAAAATCTCTGAGTCTCAAGGTGGAGATGAAAATTGGCTTAATTTTGAAATAGCAGTAAATTTGAGAATTTTAAAAAGGTACGAAGAAGCACTTTCTTATGTATTAAACGTCATGGCTAATAGTGAAAACAATTATTATATAAATTCTGAAATGGCGTTAAACCTTTCAAAATTAGGTAGATATAAAGAAGCTGCCGAATTTTTTACAAAGGCAAAATCATTAAATCCAAAACCTGAATATTTATTTTTAGTTGAATCGGCCTATAATTTTGAGCAAGTAGAGCAATATGAAAACGCCATAGAAGATTACGAAGCTCTTTTAAAGTTTGATAATTCTAATAAAGCTGATATTTTTTTCCAATTGGGATTATGTTGCAAAAAGTTAAAATTTAATGATAAAGCACTTTTTTACTTTAATGAAGCTCAAAAACATGGTAAAAATGATAGAAGTCTCAATACAGAGATTATTCCCCTGATAAATAAAAACGAAAACCCTGAAATGGCATTGGAATTCCTATTAAAACTGGAAAAAACAGAATTAATGACTACAAAATTAGCTAGCGATATTTCTTTTTGTTATATCAAAATGGGTCAATACAAAGATTCCTTAAAATATCTTTTGAAAGCCAATGAATCAGGGAGGAATGATCACTGGATCAATGAAAATATAGGTTTTGTTCTTGGAAAATTGGGCAAAACAGAGGAGGCTCTTCAATTTTACAAAGTTGCTATTTCTCTGCAAGAGACCCCTATTGGCAAGACTCATTATCAAGTAGCTAAATTATATAGCTTATTAGGAAATTATCAGGAAGCCAGTGATTATTTTCAAAATGCTTTAAAATATGGAAAAGTTGACGAGAAAATCCTCACTGAAATCGGATGGACATTAAATAAATTAAAAAAATATAAAGAAGCTATCATCTATCTGAAAAAATCTCTAGAGATTGATAAAAGTAATCCCGTGACATATAATGAATTGGGATGGACCTATGTCCAACTTAACGATTATCAAAATGCTATCAAAAATTTTGAAAGATCAGAAAAATTGTCCCCTGATGATCCTTGGCTAATATCTCAGCTTGCCTATAGTTGTGAAAATTCCAAAAATTATCAAAAATCTTTACATTATTTCAATAGACTTAGGGAACTCCTGGGAGCAAATACTACTGCCGAAATTGATAATGAAATATCTTGGCTAAATAGAAAATTGCAGAAAAATAGCCCTATAATAGATGATTTTTCCAAAAAAATTGACGATAACTATGATGGTAATGATAACTATAAAGAAAAAATACATGAACCCAATTCTACTGAAGATTCTGAAAATCAAAACAAACTGTCTCATACCTATAGAAATATAATAATAATTTCACTTTTAATAATATCCATTTTACTTATTCGCAAAATTGTTGAAGTAAATAATGAACATAGTGAAGGATTCCTAGATTATTTACTAAATAGATTTTAATAATATAAAAATGGGCGCCTACACCTATTGTAAACGCCCATTTATTTTTTTATTTAATTATTTTATTTCTTCAAAAAAGCTCTCTATAAAAACTTCTACTACAATTTCTTCTTCCATTGATCCAGATTTTACCAAGTATTCGGCATTTAAAATCTCATCTAATTTATTTTGGAGAAAGTCAATATTATATATCCCCAGTTTTTCAAATTTTTTATATATTGTATAGGGATGGGGGTATTGCCCATAGGGTTTAGGGAATAATTTTTTTATGCCATCGTATCTGCTGGAAAAAACATTAGAACTCATCCCCTTATATATCGTCTTATCTTCTAACAGAGAATTTAATTTTAACTTCATAACAAGCTCATCAGCAAGCATATAGAGAAATCCCATGTAATCTTTCTCTTTTTGAAGGTGTTCCAATAATTTTGTATAATCTCTTTTATTCAAAAAATTATCTATCAAATTTCTTAAGCTATATTCCTTATCTATAGATAAAATAGGTAATATTTTTTTAAGGTCAAATCTTTCTCCATCCAAATAATTTTTAACTTTATTGGCTTCATTTAATACCTTATAATACTCTTCTCCCACTATTTCTACAAATTTATTTGCTTCTCCTTCAGAAATATTAAGTTCCTTTTGCAATAGTAATAAGATAGCTTTTTTTTCATTTGCTTTTCTATAACATATTACCTTGCCCAATTCTTCGGCCAAGCTCATTTCTTTTTTTCCCAATGAATTATTTATTCGGCCAAACTCATCAAGGCTTTCTTCATATACGAGCACTATTTCTTTTTGAGAAACATTATATTTTTGTATTCCACTTAAAAAACTATGTAAATTTTTTAAATTTTCCACTCGCTTAAAAATTATAAGCTCAAGAGGAGCAAACATTGACATTGTAGAAATATTTTGAAAAAAGTTTTCTTCATCTTCTTTATCTATTCCGTCGAAGCTTTTTTCAGATATATTTTGATTTTTATTTCTTATATCTTGAAGTAATTCTTGGAATTTTATCTGTAATGGTGGTGAGTCTCCATGTAAAAAATATAGCATAATCTTCTCCTAATTAAAATACTGATGGAAATAAAAATTTTGGTATTGCCAAAAATGTATTTGGAAATATTATAAGTATTATTAACACCGCAAGAGATACCAGAAAATACGGTAATACTCCTTTAAAAGCCCTTTCTATACTGATATTGGCAATTGATGATGCAATCAACAAACATAATCCATATGGTGGTGTTACCAATCCCAATGCCAATGTGATAACTATAATAAGTCCCAAAATCAAAGGGCTAATGCTCAATAATTTAGCAGTTGGTAAAATTATAGGCACAAATAAAATCATTGCCGGTACTCCATCCATTATTGTCCCTATAAATATGAAAAATGCCACAGTTATAAGTAAAAACACAAATGTTTTTGCTGTTACATTGGAAAAAAACTTTTGAACAATAGTATTGGCTCTATAATAGCTGAGCAATTCTCCCAAGGCAGTCGCTGTAGACAGAGCAAATAAAGAAAGCGACGATTGTTTCATTGTTTCCATCAAAATCTTTGGTAAATCTGAAAATTTTAAAGTTCTATATAAGAATAATCCTATAATTAAGGCATAGACACTGGCAATTGCTGCTGATTCTGTAGGTGTAAAAAATCCGAATATTATTCCACCTATTAAAATCACAGGTGTAAGTAATGCAGGAAGAGATTTCAACACTTTTTTTATTACTTCTCTTAGAGGAACTCTTTTTTCCTTTGGGAAATTCTTTTTCTTTCCATATGCTACTACAACGCCCATTTGAGCAAGCCCCAACATAATACCAGGTATTAAGCCCGATAAAAATAATGCCCCTGTGCTCACATTAGCTATTCCGGAGTACACTACCATCAATATACTCGGAGGAATGATAGACCCCAGAGTAGAAGAGGCCGCTGTGACTCCTACAGAAGTTTCTTTGTCGTAACCTTGTGCTATCATAGCAGGGATCAATATCTTTCCGACTCCTGCTGTATCAGCCTGGGATGACCCTGATATGCCTGCAAATATCATGGATATCAATATATTGGCATGAGCTAATCCCCCTCTCACACTACCCACCAAAGCTATACATACATCGATCAATCTATCGGTAATAGCACCGGAGTTCATAAGAGTGGCTGCCAATATAAATAGTGGCACGGCCAACAGTGTAAAACTATTTAACCCATTAAACATCTTTGAAAATACTACCATATTAGGTGTTGCAGGTAACGAATTTATTCCAATAAAGGACACCATTCCCAAAGAAAACGCAATCGGCACACCTATTCCAATCAACAACATAAACATGGCTACTAATATTATTGTCATTGGTATTTTACCACTAAAATATCCAAAAGCCAATATAGCAAACAATGTTATTATCACAATTACCTTTATTTGACCCTTTCCGGAAGAGGATGTCCCTATCCTTTCTTTTAGAGCTTTGATATCCTCATATATCAGTGTAATCGCATAAAGAACCATTACCCCACCACTAATAGGAAGGCATAGCCAGGTAGGTCCTCTCTTAAAGGCAGGGATTCCTATCCATGTGTAGTTCCAAAACCTTTTTGTTATCAGACATCCATAATAAAACATCATCAAACAAAATAGTAACATAAATACCCATATGATAATAGACAGTATTCTCTTGGCCTTTTCATTTGTAATGCTATCGGCAATGGCTGTAAATGCAAAATGCCGTTTGTCCATTATCATTGCTCCTGCACCCATAAATACTGACCATATAAAGGAATACATGGAAACATCTTCTGTCCATAATGCCGTGATTCCAAGAAATCTTGTTATCATTTGGACAACTACCGTTATCAAGAAAATGGCTAAGAAAAATCCTCCGCTCATTACTTGCAGCTTTTGTATAAAATATACTAATTTTTTCATATTTTTCCCCCATCATATGCCCAGGCATAAAGAAAAGTTTTAAAAAGGCACCCAATAATCAAGATATCAGGTGCCAAATTTCATTTCTTTATTTTTTATTTGGCTTTACGTACCATTTCAAGGTATTGTTTCATATTATTTTTTTCTGCGAAATTATCTTGAATAGGTAATGCAATAGCTTTAAATCCGGCTACATCTACATCTTTAAATTCTGTTATTATTCCGCCTTCAGCCTTTACTGTAGCTTTGGAATCATCCATCATAGCATAAGTTACTTTTCTTTCTTCAGCAGTAGCAGCTTTAGAAGCTTCATCAATCCATGCTTTTTGTTCAGCAGTTAATGAGTTATAATAATTTCCATCTATTAAGAATAAACGAGTAGTAAAATCATGATGTGTCTCAGATGTATATTTACCGTTTGCAGTCTTATGATGACCTTTTAACATGAAATTCGTATAATCGTTTTCAGCAGAATCTACAACACCTTGTTCCAATGCTTGGTATAATTCTCCCCAAGCTACTTGAGTAGGTATAGCACCTGTTTGTTTCCAGAAATCACTGACAACTCCGGATGTTTGAGTACGAATAGTAAGTCCCTTCATATCTGCTACAGTTTTTACAGGTTTTTTACCATAGTAATCACGTACACCGGCTGACCAATATCCCACAATTCTAAAATTATTTCCTGTTTTGTTTAAAATAGTATCTCTCATAGCGATACCGAATTCTCCATCCAATGCCTTTTCCCAATGTTCAAATCCATCAAATAAATAAAGTAGTGATAACATATCTACTTCCGGTACACCGACAGCAGTCATGAATCCTGGAGATACAACTACCAATTGAGCTGCTCCCATAGATAATTTTTCTACTAATTCTGATTCATTTTCACCCAATGTACCATCATGGCAAATAACTTCTAACTTGCCATTAGATATCTTTTCTGCAACCTCTTTAAATTTTAGTAACCCAAAATGATAAGGGTTTTCTACAGATGTTTGGTTAGATGCTATTATTAATGTCAATTTATCATCTGCAGATTTTGTTTTTGTTTCTGTCAAAACTAAAAAACACATAACTAAAAAAATACTTGAAATAGCTGATAATAATTTTTTCATTTTATCACTCCTAATTTTTTGGACAAGGAATATCTAACCTTGTCAGTAATCTATCGTATTGTAAAAAACTTATTGAATGAACACCAATCTATATTATACAACACTTTTATTACCTTGACAAGATGTTCAGTTTTTATTTATTATTTCGAATGGAAATTTTGGCTTGCACCCATTATAAACGGCATAATTTGTTTTTTCCTTGATATTACTTTATCAAGCCATACAAGATTGTTTTCCAATTTTACATCCAGAGCCATTTCAAATAATGGTGCATATTCTCCAATAACCAAAGCATAAGAGCCGGATTTTATAATATCTGTTATTACCAAAATAAACAAAGAAAATTTATACTCTCTATTTAATATCAACATTACTTTTTCCAATTCTTCTTTTTTGCCCAAAATACTTTGTGGATCTATTGTATTGATCTGCGCCACTCCGAATATTTTATCATTTATTGGGAATTCCTTCAGGTCACTCGTAAGGATTTCATGTACTGACATAGAATCAGAAGAAGTCCCGGATTTTAGCATTTCCATTCCGTAATATTTGAAATTTTTTATTTTACAGATTTTTTCCAATTCCTTGACTGCCATGACATCCTTTTCCGTACAAGTAGGAGATTTCAAAAGTAATGTATCCGAAATTATTCCGCTTAACAATATTCCGGCCATACTTTTCTCCAATTCGATGTTATAATCTTTATACATGTTATATATAATAGTACAAGTCGATCCTACGATTTCAGCCGTTATATTTAAAGGTTCTTCAGTCATAAAATTTCCAAATTTATGGTGATCTATTACTTTCAAAATTTTAGCATCTTCCAATCCATCTACAGATTGATTCCTTTCATTATGGTCGACTAATATAACTTTTTTCTTACTAAAATTAATAAGATCTTTAGTTCTTATAGTTCCATATATTTTCCCATCATTTTCTGTAACAGGAAAATTTGTTTGACTTGCATCTTTCATTATATCTCTTATATCATGAAGGAAATCATCAGTTTTAAAAGAATAAAAACTATCGTTTTTTAATATAGATGATATTGAAATAGATTGCCCTATTCTTCCGACTATTTTAAAAAGACTGCTTCTGACCAATATTAATGCAGCTTCCATATCTCTTCGCGGAAGCACATGGTCACTCTCATCACATGCTACTATTATTACTCTGGCTCCGGCATTTATACAAGTATCGATAGCCTCTTCTATCGGTGCCATCAGTACTATATCTCCCTTCTCGACTTTTTCTATTTCAGAAATCTCCTTTAAATTTCCCTTAATGATTCCGGTTGGATATATACCACTTATAATTTCACCACCTAGTGCTTCTATAAGATTTTCATAGGTAGTGGTATATTTTTTAAAAAGTTTCGAATGGTCAAGATTAAGATATATATTAGCTATATCAGAAACATGGAGCATTCCCACCAATTTATCATTATTATCAACCACTGGTAAACTAGAAAATTTATCCTTTGTCATTTTTTCCAATGCTATTTTTAGCGAATCATCTGTATATATAACACCCTTTTCTACATTACTCAGGTCAGAAATCTGAGCGCTCACTGTTTTTAAAAATATTGGTTCCGGTATTTCGAATTTATTTAATACAAACTTAGTTTCTCTATTTATTTCACCAAGCCTGCAAGGTATAGCACTTATACCTAATTTGTTTTCCAAATTTGACAAGGCTATCGAAGCACATATAGAATCTGTATCCGGATTTTTATGCCCAAATATATATATTGGATCCATTTTTTCCCCCATAAAAATATTTTCATAATTTAAAATAAAGCTTTATATATAATTTTTAATAAATTTAATTGCAATTTCTAAAGAACTACAACAACATATCGGATAATTCAATATTTCTTTTGTCAGAGGTACTGTATCTGGTATTGCTATTACGTTACCTCCTGCTCTATATCCGGCTATTATGCCGGCAGGGCTATCTTCGAAAATAAAGACATCTCCCGGTTTTTCATTTAATAATTCCATTGATTTCAGATAAATTTCCGGATCCGGTTTTCCCTTGGATATCATGTTTCCGCAAATTTTCAAATCAAAATATTTTTCTATTCCTGCATAGCCAAAATAAATATTAACTGTATCTTCCAGGCTAGACGTAGCTAGAGCTATCTTATAGTTATTAGATCTCAAATATTCCAATATAGATAATACTCCATTTTTTATCGGGAGACCATTTTTTGTTATATAAGATAACAGATATTCATTTTTTAATTTTCCGGCTATTTTATAATCTACTTTTCCTTCATATTTCTTAAGAAAATATTCACTACCAGATTCCGGGTTCCTGCCGGTTATATTGGATAGAACTTCATCATTTATTTCAAAATTTAGGTCTTCTGCCGCTTTTTTCCAAAATATAGCACCTAATCTTTCCGTATCAAATAATACGCCATCCATATCAAAAATTGCTGCTTTCAAGATATTACACCCGCTTTCATTTATAATTTAATTATTTTTCTCAAATTTAAATCATTACTAATATTACTTTTTATACTTAATTTTCTGATGTCTAATAAAAAATTTTCCTAGATATAATATTTTATCATATATATTCGAATTTTTAAAGATTTTAAATTTTTTATTATAAATATTCATAAATTAGGTAAATGAAAAAATAAATATTAATATTTTTAGGGATGCAAGGATTCCTTACAGGAATTCTTGCATCAATCCCACAACCTCTTATCTCAATACAACAAAAACCTAGATTTTTCAGTAAAAAACCCTATTTTATCATAAAAGTATTCTGGATATGTAAGGTAAAGTCCTTTTTTAGCTCTACTGCACCCTACATAATACAGCCTCTTTTCCTCTTCCATCTGACCTTTCCCGATACTGCTCGGGAAAACTCCATCCAACAAAACAGGTATGAATACATAATCCCACTCCAAACCTTTGGAACTGTGTACAGAAAACATGGCTATTTTATCATCCAATTCTTCAGAAACACTATTATCCAATCCATTTTTTATATCTTTTATGAAATATGGTATATTATCATCTTTGAGTTTTTTTAATATATGAGAAACCAAAAATTTATTTCTATAAAGTATTGCTATTTCATTCATTTTTATCCCATTTAAATAAAGTTCATTTATCTTTTTTATTATAAACTCCGCCTCTTTTTCTTTTGATTTAAATGATAATATTTCAGGTTTATGTAATTTTTTACCTGTACCTTTTATATCTTTGTTATAACTCATCTCAAACATATTCGCAATATTATTACAATAGCTTACTATCTCATCAGTGCTCCTATAATTAGTCTCCAATTTTATAAGATAACCATCGCTAAAATCTTCGGAAAACCTCAATATATTTTCGACATTTCCACCACGGAATCCGTATATGCTCTGATAGTCATCTCCTACCACCATCAGATTTCCTTTATCTCCGACTAAGTTCATAAGAAGTCTTCTTTGATCCATATTACTATCTTGATATTCATCAACTATTACATATTTATATTTATTTTGTATAAGTTTTTTAAAATTTTCATTCCTTTCTAATCCATTTATAAATATTTCTAATAAATCATCAAATTCTAATATTTTATTTTCTTTTTTATAAGAGAAAAAAGCTTCTTTTACTGTTATGATTTCATCAAAATATGCTTTTTCTTTATCGGTTATTAAATTTTCTATCGGAATTTTTTTTATTTTTTCGTCGTTTAAAAGCTCAATCATCCTAATTACACTGGGAAACGGGATTCCTTTTATCCGCTTAATATGAAATTTTTTACTCAAATCATCTATAACATCATTTTTTATTTTTTCATCCAATAATTCTAATTTTTCTATGTTGAAATAATTTTTATAGTTCATAATATTTCTTCCACAAAAAGAGTGAAAAGTTGATATTTCAAGTTTGGTTACAGACCTTTTCAAAATGTCTATTAATCTCTCTTTCATTTCAGCAGCAGCTTTTCTTGTAAATGTTATCATCAGTATATTTTCTTCTTTTATTCCCAATTCCAAAAGAAGGGCGGTCCTATATACTATTGTCCTAGTTTTCCCTGACCCGGCTCCAGCTATTACTAGGTACTTCCCTTCAATGGCTGTCAAGGCTCTCTTTTGTTCGTCACTCAGCAAATTTTTATAATCAATATCTTTATTTTTTAATATATCTCTATTATATTCTTTTATTTCCCTCCGTTCCAATTTTTTAATAGCTCTATACAGAGAATTTTTTTTATTTGCTTTTTCTTTTAAAATTTCTCTATCAATCAATTGAGAATTACATGTTAAAATTTCCTTTCTTTGCTCTATACTCATTTTTTCTTTTTTCCCAAATTTTTTCTTACCAAAAAAAAATAACAAATCCAACAGTTTTTTCATTATACCCTCCCATTTTTTATAAAGATTTAAATTTTATATTTTTACATAATTATTTATGTTTTTAGAATATACTTTTACTCCTCTTTCTTCTTTAAAAATTCTCCTATTATAAATAATATTCCTATAATCATAATTATTATTGTCGTAAATGCTGCACTTTCCAAGTATTTCTTATTGGCAACCATTGAATAATTAACAAGAGAAGAAAGCGGCAAAATATCTTCTATTTGCATGGTATACACAAGAGTAAATTCGCCAAATATAATAGCAAATACTTGTAAAAATGCCGATAAAAATATATTCTTAAGATTAGGGAACTCTACGTATATAAATTTTTCCAATTTATTATTGCAATCTATTTCAGCATTCTCCAGCAATTCCTTGGGGAATTTTTTTATGTGTTGATACATAAATGAGTATCCAATGGGAATGGCTGTGATAATCTGCCCCACTATGACAATAACATATATGGGAATATTAAATGAGATATTTAAATAATATAATGCTATCCCCAAAAATCCCCCAGATACACCTATATATGAAAACATCAGTATTTCTGTAAATTTATTATAATTTTTTATAAGCAAATAGGAAAAAAATATAACTATCAAACCTACGACAAACGATATTTTTATAGAATTAATAATGCTTGTTATTACCGGATATTCCCCATTAAACTCAGAAGAAAAAATCAATTTGTAATATTTCAAAGAAAATTTTCCTATATAATAATTAAAAAAAGAAAATACAAAACTAGATAATACAATGCCATACTCCAAAATCAGATAAATTAAAGAAAATAATTTGAAGAAAAAATTAGTTTTTCCAATCTTTCTATCATTCGAAAGGGATATTTCTGTAACCATAAGTCTCGGTATATTGATAAATCCCAGTATCAATAATTGTACAAATCCATAAAATATTCCATAAGAAAATTTACTCCCACCCATAAATGCACTGACTATTTTTACTTCTAAAGTTGTAAACCTTATTCCGCCTAATGACATCACTATTCCAAAAGATAGAAAGCAATAGGTAAAAATGAGAAGTCCTCCACGCAGTATTTGAGGTAGGACAAGTGGAATATCTATAGTAAAAAATCTTTTTATACCGCTCACTCCATCTATCGTGGCAGATTCAATCAAATCTCTAGGTATCTTCCCTAGCCCATCTCCTATATATTTTACAAATATGGGAGAATTGTAAAAAACATTCGCTATCAAAATTGCCTTTACTGAATATAAAATTTTGAAATTTTT
>JAITPM010000081.1 GCA_031289425.1 Fusobacteriaceae bacterium | reverse complement strand
ACTGAGAAAAGTATTAAAAATTTTTTTGAAAGCTCTTATGTAATCACAAAAGATAGCGATAGAATGGGTATGAGGCTGTCGGGAAGAGAAATATCATGTAAAAACGGAGTGGATATAATCTCTGATGGAATGACTTTTGGAGCCATACAAATTGCTGGTAATGGACAACCTATAATAATGATGGCTGACAGACAGACAACAGGTGGTTATGTAAAACTTGGAAATGTGGTAAGTGCTGATTTTCATAAATTAGCTCAGGCATTACAAAAAACGAAGATAAGATTTATTCCCATAACATTGGACGACGCTATAAAGTCTTTAAAAGAGATGGAAATGATAATAGCTTCTGAATACTCTTATGAAGTTATACAAGAGATTCGGGCAACAATTGCAATTGGACCAGAAAGAGATATCAAAATACCAAAGCAGCTAGTTCACGGTATATCTGCACTCAAAAGAGATCAGGCAATAAAATATAATATAGTAATTGATGGGAAAAATTTTATAGTAGAGATAGAAAAAGGTAAATGAGAGTTATTTTTTATGACAAGGGGGTGCGCCCCCTTGTTGTGTTAAAAGAATGCTATAAATTAAAAAAAATGGATATATTAAACGGTTATAGATTTTTGGGAGGTAAACTATGAATACAGGAGTATTAAAAATATGCATCTATAGTGCAATAATAATTTGGTTTTTTGTAGGTGGAAGATTATTCTGTGGAAAAATGTGTCCAATAGGATATTTGCAAGATTTTATCTATAAAATACCTTCCCCTGTAAAAATCACTACTTTTAAAGGAGATAAATATTTACGACTAATAAAATATGGTGATATAATTTTGGATTTAATTCAAATATTTGCTATGATTTTTAGTGTTTCATATGTATTGGAACAGATAGGATCAAAAATTCCATCTGTAATAGGAATTATCATAAATATAGGGATATTTATAATTTGTTTTATTTTGAGAAGACCTTTTTGTAAGTATTTTTGCAAAATCGGAGCAGTAAGTTCATTGTTCAATAAAATATCTCTTTATAAATATAAAGCAAATGTTGATAAATGTATTAAATGTGGGGCTTGTAGTAAAATTTGTAAAATGAATATCATTCCATATGAAATAAAAAATGATTTAGAATGTATACGTTGTGGGCTATGTAAAAAAGTATGTCCTAAAGATGTTATTATTTCTGGGATTAATATAAAAAAATATTAATAAATTTAAGAGGATCCTAAGATCCTCTTAATTATATTGATTATATAAGAATATAGTTGCAGTATTTATGATTTCCAGTTAGAAAATATATTTTTGGATTTTTTCAAAAATTCATATGGGATAGTAATAGATTTATCTGTAATTATTTTATCTTTTGGGAAAATAGGCCAGGGATTACATCCGCCAGATTCTATTTCTACCCTACTCATACTGAAACGATTTCCACAATTTTGGCAGACTAGAGCATCACCATTTTGCTTGTAATATCCTCGCCCAGAACTAAAACAGATCTGACAAGTATTGAATGCTGTACGAATTGATCCGTCAGGAGCTTTTACCGCTACAACTTCCAAACGAGTTCCCTCAATATCTATAGGATAAAATTTTGCGATACTAGATATCTCACTTGTATTAATGACAATATCTTGATTCGCTAATACAGAGTTTTGGTCTTTATTTTGGCCAAAAGTATTGATTTTAAATATAGTTATAACAATTAATATCACAATTACTGATGAGCCTATTGAGAGTAGTAGTTTACTTTTTTTGTTCACATGATTTTTATTGCTATTATCTTTATTTTGCGATTTGATGTTCTTTGCCATAGGTTACATACCTCCGTAATAAGTTTGGAAATCTGAAATTTTTCTATGTATTTTGATTTCTGTCTATTCTATATTCCAATAATAACAAAAAAATATGTAGAAATTATGTGGATGTAAAATAAAACAAAATAAAAAAATGTAAAATTTTATTACTCGTTGAGAACAAAACATTGATTGATATAAGGACATATGATAAACTATATGAAATAGGATTTGATGAAAATAAAATTATGAAACAACATAACAATATAAAAACATATTATACAAGGAGAAATTATTATGATTCTAAAATTATTAGAAGATGAATATTCTGTATATAAAGTTTCTAATCAAGAATTTTTTACAAAAAACATCTTTAGCACTAAATTTATATCTATTACAAAGACAGAAGATGAAGTTTCAATTGTTGCTTCTTCAAATTTTTTTAAAGATTTTGACAAGTTTGAAGATGGTTGGAAAATATTAAAAATTGAAGGAATATTGGATTTTAATTTAATCGGAATCTTAAGTAAAATAAGCAATATATTAGCAAACGAAAAGATAGCAATATTTGTAATTTCAACATACAATACAGATTATATAATGATAAAAAAAGAAAACATTGAAAAGGCAATAACTATATTGACAGAAAATAAATACCAAATTGAGATTGGGTCTTAATATAATAATATTATATGCAGAATTTTTGAGTAAAATTAATAATTCTGCATATAAACATAAAAAAGGGGATGGAAACAAATGAGTGAATTAAAAGCAAATGAATATCAAAGTTTTGAGCAAATCAAATATGTAGAAGAAAGTGGTGATGAATATTGGTATGCCAGAGAACTGGCTCCGGTATTGGAATACAAAGAATGGCGTAACTTTTCTAAGGTAATAGAAAGGGCAATGCTAGCTTGTAAGAACAGTGGATTTAATGTTGAAGATCAATTTGTTGACCTCAACAAATTGATAAATAAAACGTGATGTTAGGATAAAATATTTTAGTAAAGCATACAAAAAATAGGAAAGTAATATATTATAAATTGAATAAAATTGGCTAAATTTCTGGGATATATCAATTTGTTGAGGCCAACAAATTGATAAATAAATTATGATAGGTAATTGCGAAATATAAAATTATATTCTCATTTATAATTAGAGTATATGTAGCCTAAAAAGTATTATTGAGCTGAAGAAATTAGGAATAGTTTTATAAATGGTGCATCAAGGGCACATGTGATTGCACCCACAAATAAATCTAAAAATCTAAATCATAATACATATTAAATCAATTTTTTGTGCAATCTATAATAAGATCGGAATCAAGTATTATAAAATAAAATATAGAGGTGAATAAATGATTATAAATAATCTAATAATTAAATTAAAAGGGCGCAATGAGAATGAAATTGAAAGGGCAAAAGATGTTTTATTAAGTATGAAAGGTAAAATACCAGTTCTTTTGGATATACAAGTAAAAAAGGATGTAAGAGGCTCTGGTGAATCACCTTATGATATAATGTTAATTACCCAATTTAATACTGTAGAAGATAGAAAACTATATCTAGACCATCCAGTTCATGTTGAAGTTGCAAAGTATATCAGCGATGTTACGGAAGTAAGCGCATCTTTATGTTATGAATTATAATTATCATGCATTAGGCAAATCAAATAATATAGAAAGTTATCATAAAAAAGGAAATAGAATGTATGTTTAGTAAATTTATCCATGAATTTATTTTTATATTTTATGCTGTTTTGGCAGCATTATGTTATGGTGCCAGTATACCAATCGCAAAAATATTATTAAATAATATTCCACCGATATTTATGGCCGGGTTACTTTATAGTGGCGCTGGGCTGGGAATGTTATTATTAAATTTTTGTAGAAATAAAAACCATAGAAAAACAGAGGCAAAAATAACAAAAAAAGAACTACCATATACTATATTAATGGTAATTTTGGATGTTTTGGCTCCTGTTTTTTTAATGATTGGACTATTAAAAAACAATGCGGCAACAGTTTCACTGTTAAATAATTTTGAAATAGTAGCGACTTCATTAATTGCTATGATAATATTCAAAGAGGCAATAGGTAAAAGAACAGGGATAGCAATAATATTGATAACAATAGCGAGCATTGTTTTATCTGTAGATGATTATTCTAGTTTGTCTTTTTCATTGGGTTCAGTATTGGTATTATTGGCTTGTATATGTTGGGGAATTGAAAATAATTGTACAAGTAAATTGTCACTTAAAGACCCATTGGAGATCGTGATTATTAAAGGTATTGGCTCTGGGTTGACTTCATTAATGATTGCCTTTGTTTTAAATCAATATAGTATAAATATATTTTATATTTTGAGTACATTATTGTTGGGGTTTGTTGCGTATGGACTTAGTATTTATTTATATATATATGCACAGAGAAACCTAGGAGCTGCACGGACAAGCGCATATTATGCTATAGCACCTTTTATTGGTTCAGGATTATCATTTGTAATATTTAAAGAAATACCTACAATATCATATATGGTAGCATTGGCAATAATGATAGTAGGAGTATATTTTATAGCATTTGAAAAACATGAGCATTTACATATTCATGAGAAACTAAAACATGAACATAGGCACAACCATAATGACGGACACCATAATCATATACATGAAATACCAATAGTGGGAGAACATAATCATTTGCATGTTCATAACTTATTAAAACACAGGCACCAACATATGCCTGATATTCATCATTCGCACGAACATAAAGATTAAAGTTTATATCATTATAAAATATTCTTTTGGTAACATTTGTGCTGCTGTGGATTCTATTATCAGTTCATTTTTTTGATTTTTACATTCTCCCTTAAAATATACAATATAACAATTCTTTTTTTCGATAAAATTTATAATTTCAAGTTCTGCCGTAATTGTATCTCCTGGATAAGTCGGTAATAAAAATTTTACATTTTGTTCCAAAAATATTGTGCCAGCACCAGGCATCTTCATGCCCATGATTGTCGATATAAGGTTTGATACTAGGAGTCCATGAGAAATCGGTTTGCCGAATTTAGTAGTTTTAGCAAATTCTTCATCTAAATGTATAGGGCAAAAATCTTCTGTAACTTCTGCAAATTTTTGCACATCTTCCTTTGTTATTTTTTTTATATGACTAGCTTTATCTCCTATATGAAATATTTTTTTATCCATTTTGCACCTCAACGCATATTTATTAAAAAATAAAATTTTTTATATTCATTTTGCCATTCATGAAAATCTTAGGATCCATTGTTTTTATATTTTTTGATATAATGGGTGTAAATTCCATTTTATCCAGTATATCCCTTTTTATATCTATATTTGGGGCTATTTCTATAAGAACCAAACCATTTTCTGACAAGTGAAATACGCATCGTTCTGTAATATATAGAATGTTTTGATTACGTTTTATTGCATCAATCCCGGAAAATGTAATCTGTTCTACTTTTTTTACAAATTTTTTTACATTTCCATCTTTTATTATTTGTAAGTTTCCATCATTTATTATAATTTCTGATTTCCCGGATGTAAAGCTACCCAGAAAACATATATTTTTTGTATTCTGAGTAATGTTGATAAAACCGCCGGGACCTATGATTTTCCCTGCAAATTTTGATACATTTACATTCCCCATTTCATCTATCTGAGCGCAGCCTAAAAAGCTCATGTCAAGACAACCACCATTATACAGGTCAAAAGATTCCGGTTGTCTCAAGATTACATCAGGATTATACGACAATCCTATGCCGCCCTCTACGGGGACACCACCTATTATTCCTGATTCTACACTAAATAAAAACTGATCAGCGATACCTTCTTCGGCAGCTACAGAAGCCACAGACTCAGGATAACCTCCCCCGATATTTACAAGAAAATCTTTTTTTATTTCAAAGACTCCACGTCTTCCACATATTTTTCTGATATCTAGTGGTTTTGGTGGAATAGAATCTAGATTTATTCTTTGTTCACCTGTCAATTCCGGATGATATTCATTAAATAGATGAGTTTGAAATGTATTTTCTTTGCTACCAATGACTATATAATCCACAAAATGAGCTGGGATCTTTATATTTCTAGGGTTTAATTCTTTGTTATTAATTTTTTTATGCACTTGAACTATTACTTTTCCACCGGAAACCTTGGTAGCAGCAGCTAATTCCAGTTGTTCCAATAAGACAGGTTCATTTTCAAAACTTATATTTCCGTATTCATCTGCCACAGAGCCTTTCAATAGGCAAAAATCAAATTTGAAACAGCTATAAAACAAATATTCTTTGTTTTTTATTTTTATCAGGTCTACTATATCCTTATCACAAGCACTGTTCATTTTGCAACCATCTTGCCTAGGATCAGCGAAAGTGTTTAATCCTATTTTCGTCAAAAGACCATCTTCTCCACCGGCCATTGCTCTGGTCAAATGACTTGCCACCCCTTGCGGCAGACAATAACTGGCTATTTTATTTTCATCTATCAAGGGGATTATACCGGGTGATGCAAACACGTGAGAACCTACAATAGTTTTTATCAAGCCATCATGCGAAAAATGTGATAGACCTTTTTTTTTGTAATCGCCAACTCCGGATATATGAAAAATAAAAAGATTCTTTGGATGTTGTTCCTTTACAAATTTTTTTTCTATAGCAACTAGTATATCTTCGGCTAAGGATATAGCGGTAAAAGAGGAAATCGCAACAGCACTCTCATCATTTATCAGGTTTGCGGCTTCTTCTGCATTTATAAAATTGACCATAAAGAACCTCCTAATTATTCTTGTGTAGGTGTATGATTATGCCTAATGTTATACTTTTCCCGGTTTCCTTACACCACACCATTCATAGCCATTATCAATCCGATTATCAAAGCAAATGAAGGAGCTACACCATTTACCCAGAAAATATCATAAAAACCTTCTCTATGAGTGACTCCGCAATAGGCCAAAAATGTCACTACAGCACCGTCGTGAGGCATTGTGTTTAGACATCCTGAAGACATAGCAGCTATTCTATGGAGGACTTGAGGTGAATAGCCTGCCGCTACTCCATTTTTCAAGAAAACATCTCCAAGAGAATCCAAGGCTATTTGTAGGCCACCAGAAGCAGAACCGGAAGCAGCAGCCAGGATATTTATAGATATGGTCTCGACCAGTAGAGGGTCACCATTTATACTAGTGACAAGAGTTCTTAAAAGGGCAAATCCAGCTGTGAATTTTACTACAAATCCGAAACCTACCACGGATGCGGTATTTACGATTGCCTTTATAGAATTTAATGAGCTGTCGTTTAGTGAATTTATTATTTGATTACATTTTTTTAGATTTAAAATTATTGCTAGAAATATTCCTATCAAGATAGAAATTATTATATTGATTTTAAATAAATTTAAAGAAATCAATAATGCAGCAAAAGGTACAAGAGATAAAATTGGGTTAGGCAGTTTTTCTTTTTCTAGTTTATTATCAATATTAATGTTATCATTATTATCTCCATTTGTTTTAGAAGGATTTATCTCAGTGTAATGTTCCCCTTTTGCCTTTAATTTTTTGGATCTATATGTAAGCCATAAAAGTGCACCACCAAATTCGATGATTGCACAGATTATACCTATCTTGGGAGCGGCCATAGGAGTTGTGCCGAAATATTTTATAGGCATCAAATTATGGATTTGCGGAGTGCCTACGATAGTTGTCATAGCACTCGTAAATGTTCCGGCAGCGATGGTTGCAGGCATCAATCTTCTCGGGATATCAGCCTCTCTAAAGAGTGCGGTAGCTATTGGGAAAACGGTAAAAATCACCACCCAACAATTTACACCTCCGTAAGTCAAAATATATGAACTCAATGCAACTATTAGGATAGCATGTTTTTGACCTATTTTGCCACATATAGCATAAGATATAGAAGCGGCTATATTTGTAACCTCCATTACCATACCAAAAATGGTGCTGAGCATAAATACTGGGAGCCAGCTTAATATAAAATCTGTAAACCCTTTCATATATTCAGATGTATAAGCACTCAAGGGGTTTATTTTACTAAAAATAGCGACTACAAATACACATATAGGTGCCGCCCAAATCAAAGATTTGCCTTTAAAAGCGAAATAAATAAGTAATCCCAAAGCCAGAATTATTCCTATCAAACTAATCATTAAAATTCCTCCTTTTATATATATTGATTTTATTGAATTTTATAATTAATAATTAAAAATTATATATATATTGTTTTATTATTTTTATATAGCAAAAATGTTGCCAAAACCATTTTAGCAAAAAAATGATATTTTTGATACTAAAATTTTGCTGACAATAGAACAATTTTATAAATATTAAAGATTTAAATATTAAATAAGATGTTGTTGTTAAAACAGTACTTATTGTTCTTTAATAGGATGTTTCATTTCTAAAACAGACGTTTCATTTTTGATGCAGGAATAATTAGAAATATATTCCTATATTTTTTTAATTATTCATGTTGGAAATAGATATTCAAAAAAATTAAAAAAATATTATTTGTTAAAATTGATAATTGGTAGAATATTATAGTATAATAACAAGAATCTTAAAAAATATTTATATATTAATTATTTTTTTTTAATTTTTTTAAAATATTTAACTTTAATACTAGTAAAATGATTTTTGGAATATTAAAATATTTAATATCAAATGACTGAATATTGCTAAAAAAAGCATATCAAAATAAATTTATTGCTTTATAAATTGGCATAATAATTGCTTGTATATTATTGTAATAAAAATTTAAAATTATTTTAAGGAGGTTTATTGTATGGCATTAAAACGTGAGTATGGAAACGAACAACCTTACATACCTGCTGGAATATTCAAGATAAGACTACCATTTATTCATTACAAATGGGAAATATCAGAATGTTTACAAGCCATCTTAATGTGTGCGACGTGTTTAGGAGCAATTCCGGTTTTAGAGAGTGTTTTGGGAATTCCTTACGACATAGCTTGGAGTATGGTTATAATTAATGGGCTATTATATTGCGTACACGCATTGATTGGAGATCCAGTTGTACCCGGTTGGATAACACCAGCTATTCCATTGGTCAGTGCATTTTTAACTACCGCAGCTACATCACCTGGTGCTGACAGGAATCAATTTTTAATAGCTTTGCAACTTGTTGTAGGATTAGCATTTCTATTAATGGGAATTACAGGATTAGCTAAAAAAATAATTGATTTTATTCCTTCTGCTATCAAAGCCGGAATCCTTTTAGGAGCTGGATTTTCAGCTGTTATGGGAGAATTCAACCCCGCTGGTAGATTTAACCTTTATCCTATAACTATTGCTATTGGTACTGTTGTATCTTATTTTCTTCTATTTTCTGATAGGTTTAAGAAAATGAAGCAAACCAATAAATTAGCTAAAGCCATAGGGAATTTTGGGATGTTACCGGCAGTTATATTAGCTGTTATAATAGGACCATTAACAGGTGAATTGCCTGTACCTAAATTTGAACTTGGTACTATAGTAAAAATACCAGATTTTGCTGGAATAATAAACACTTTGAGTCCTTTCGGACCAACAGGGTTTCCTGGAATTGACAAATTTATAAAAGTAATTCCTACAGCATTTATGGTATATATAATAGCGTTTGGAGATTTCGTAAGTAGTGATGTTTTAATCAAAGAAGCTGACAATGTGCGTCAAGACGAAAAAATAGATTTTAATGTTAATCGTTCTAATCTAGCATCTGCTATCAGAAACATAATTCAATCATTTATAGCTCCATATGTTCCTCTATGTGGTCCTCTATGGGCTGCTGTAACAGCTTCTGTTGCGGAACGTTACAAACAAGGAAGAGAGTCTATGGATTCTATTTTTTCTGGAGTTGGTACTTTTAGATGGATGACATTCCTAAGTGTTACACTATACCCAGTAGCATCATTTGTTAGACCTATTTTACCAGCAGCATTATCATTGACATTAATAGTGCAAGGATACGTATGTGGAAGAATAGCAATGGATGAAGTTAAAAGTCCTGTGGATAAAGGTGTATGTGTAGTTATGGCTGCAATACTAGCATTAAAAGGTGCAGCTTGGGGATTAGGTGCCGGGATAATTCTATATATAGTATGTTCTGGCAGTAAAGATAAATCTGTTGCTCCTGTTGAAGAAAAATAAAAATAATTGGACCTATACCTCTTTATAGAAATATACAATTACTGATTCGGTAGTTGTATATTTTTATTGTGTTATGAAGCAAAGCGTAAGAATAAATTTTCCAATATATAAAAAGTTGAAATAGAATTTTTCTCTAACTATATATATTATATATCAAATGTGGTATAATCATATTGATTATTAATATGTTGCTATTTATTTTTGTATTTATTAGGAGGAATTAGGCTATGAAAATGACTATTGAAAAACCTACCATAGAGGACTTTTTAGGAAATCTAGAAGAAATAAATGAAAAATTAAGTGCGATCATAGAAAATTCCTACGATGGAATCTATATAACTGATGAAAAGGCGAATACTATTCTTGTAAATAGAAATTATGAAATAATTACAGGATTAAGTAGAAATAATATGTTGGGAAAAAATATGGCCGATTTGGTTAAAAGTAAGGTTATATCTGTATCCGGAACGTTGCTCGTTCTTGAGAGGAAAAGACCTGTTACTTTGCAACAAGAGTTCAAGACAGGTAAAAAAGCATTGATTACCAGTTCCCCAGTTTTTGATAAAAATGGAAATATCACAATGGTTGTTACAAATGTTAGAGATTTAACAGAAGTTTATCAACTACAAGAAGAAGTAGAAAAGAAAAGTATCTTATCGATCAAAGCAAGAGCAGAACTAGAAGAATTTATGAAAAAATTAAATATTTATAAAGATATTGTATGCATAGATAAAAATTCTGTTGCAATTTTGCAACTTATTGATAAAGTAGCAAGTACAGATGCAACAGTAATATTATTAGGTGAGACCGGTGTAGGAAAAGATATATTTGCCCAATATATATATGAAAACAGCAAAAGAAAGGGTAAACCTTTCGTACGAGTAAATTGTGGTGCTCTTGCACCCAGTTTAATAGATAGTGAATTATTCGGCTATGAAAAAGGATCCTTCACAGGTGCCAATCGGGAAGGGAAAATGGGATTATTCGAAGTAGCAGATACAGGAACGATTTTTTTAGATGAAATAGGAGAATTACCTTCTGATATGCAAGTAAAACTTTTAAGAGTTTTGCAAGATAGAGAAGTTCTGAGGATTGGCGGCAGAATTGCAATAAAAATAGATGTTCGTATCATAGCTGCAACTAATAGAAATTTAGAAGAACTGGTAAAAGAAAAAAAATTCCGAGAAGATTTATACTATAGGCTTACAGTTTTTCCCGTAATAATTCCTCCACTTAGAGAGAGAATAAACGATATTGCTCCACTTGCAGAATTATTTGTAAGAGACCTAAATGAAAAATATGGTTTTAAAAAAGTATTACTTCCTTCTACGATTAAAATGTTGCAAAATTACGACTATCCTGGAAATATAAGAGAATTGAAAAATATAGTCGAGAGGGCTTTCATAATCAGCGATGAATATTCTATCTCAGTGGGCGATATTCCCTTAAAAATAACGGAAAGATATAATGAAAATATAAATGAACATTTAAGTGAAGATATAGATATAGAAAGGATTTCTGGCGCCGATGGTAGCACCGGTGAGGTGATTTTCAACCTCAAAGAAAGAATAGATGCGATAGAGTTGAAATATATAAACGCTGCCTATGATAAATATAAAAACATAAGGGCTGCTGCCCATAGCCTTGGTATGGATCCATCTACTTTTCTGCGTAAGAGAAGAAAGAATATTAAAATTAAATAATATTTTTGAAGGCATAAAAAAATAAGTTATTTGCTAAATGTTCTTAAATTTTTTAAAATATTGGCATAAAATTTGCTAGTATATATGTATAAGGGTATTTGTATCACTAACATTATACACAAAAAAAATTTTAAATTATTTAAGGAGGAATTATGCCGTTGATGACAGGAAAAGAATATTTAGAAAGTATGAGGAAGTTAAAATTACAAGTTTATATGTTTGGAAAAAAGATTGAAAACCCAGTAGATGACCCTATTTTAAGACCATCTCTAAATTCTGTAAAAGCAACTTACGATTTAGCTCAAATGCCTGAATATGAAGATTTAATGACTGCTATTGATCCTGTTTCAGGAAAAAGAATTAACAGATTTTCACATATTCACAGAAGTACTGAAGACCTAATTAAAAAGGTAAAAATGCAACGTTTATTGGGGCAAAAAACAGCTTCTTGTTTCCAACGTTGTGTAGGAATGGACGCATTTAATTCTGAATTTAGTACTACTTATGATATTGATAAAGCATGCGGAACAAAATATCATGAAAGATTTTTAAAATATTTAACTTTTTGCCAAGAAAATGATTTGACAGTAGATGGCGCTATGACTGACCCTAAGGGCGATAGAAGTCTAGCTCCTCATCAACAAGTAGACCCTGATTTGTTCTTGCACGTAGTAGAAAGAAGAGCAGATGGTGTGGTAGTGCGTGGAGCAAAAGCGCATCAAACAGGAATAATCAATTCTCAAGAAGTAATAGTAATGCCTACTATAGCATTGACACCTGAAGATAAAGATTATGCTATTTCTTTCGCAGTTCCTACAGATACAAAAGGTATATTCATGATTATAGGACGTCAATCATGCGATACTAGAAAAAGTGAAGGCACTGAATTGGATGTTGGAAATAGTGAATTTGGTGGAGTAGAAGCTCTTACAATATTTGACGATGTATTTGTACCAAATGATAGAATTTTCTTAAATGGTGAAACTGAATTTGCTGGTGTTTTGGTAGAAAGATTTGCTGGATATCATAGACAAAGTTATGGTGGATGTAAAGTTGGTGTTGGTGACGTATTGATCGGTGCAGCAGCGGTTGCAGCTGATTTCAATGGTGCCGCAAAAGCATCTCATGTAAAAGATAAACTAATAGAAATGACTCATCTAAACGAAACATTATATTGTTGTGGAATAGCATGTTCTGCAGAAGGAACACCTACAGAATCTGGGAATTATATGATAGATCTACTATTAGCTAATGTATGTAAACAAAATGTTACAAGATTCCCTTATGAAATCACTCGTTTAGCAGAAGATATAGCAGGTGGATTGATGGTTACTGCTCCTTCTGAAAAAGATTTGAGAGATCCAAAGATTGGTAAATATGTAGAAAAATACCTAAGAGGAGTTCATTCAGTATCTACAGAAAATAGACTTAGAATATTGAGATTAATAGAAAACTTGACATTAGGTACAGCAGCTGTTGGATATAGAACTGAATCTATGCATGGTGCAGGTTCACCTCAAGCACAAAGAATCATGATAGCTCGTCAAGGCAACCTTAACATGAAGAAAAAACTTGCTAAAGAAATTGCAAAAATAAAAGAATAATATAATTATTCACAATATATTTTACCATGGGGGAATAATTTTTTATCCCCCCTTCTTAAATATTAAAATATGAGCATGTGTAGGGGCGTTGCACGCAACGCCCGTGCAATGAAACGTAAATACATAATTAAAATATGAACCAATGGAGGTTTTATAGTGAGTTGGAAAGATGATTATAAATCTAAGTTAAGGACTGCGGAAGAAGCAGTAAAATATATAAAATCCGGTGATAGGGTTGTTTTAGGCCATGCAGTGGGTGAACCAGTTTATTTAGTAGGAAAAATGGTAGAAAATTATAAAGATTATAAAGATGTAGAAATCTGTAACATGGTGGCAATGGGTGCATCAGGTTTTGCAAAGCCTGAAATGAAAGGACATTTTAGACCAAATTCACTTTTCTTAGGCGGAGGCACAAGAGATTGTATCGGAAGTGGTCAAGGTGATTTTACTCCTTCATTTTTCTATCAAGTACCTGAATTATTCAGAACTACACTCCCTGTTGATGTAGTATTGATAAATGTCTCAACACCTGATGAAAACGGATATTGTAGTTTTGGAGTCTCTTGTGACTATACAAAACCATGTTCTGAAGCCGCTAAATTGGTTATCGCTCAAGTAAATAGCAGTATGCCAAGGACATTGGGAGATTCTTTTATCCATGTATCTGATATTGATATAATAGTGGAACAAGATACACCGATTACAGAATTGGGATTGCCAAAAATAGGAGAAACAGAAAAAGCTATCGGAGAAAATTGCGCTAAGCTTATAAATGATGGAGATACATTACAATTGGGAATAGGGGCTATTCCAGATGCTGTGCTTTTATTTTTAAAAGATAAAAGAGACCTTGGAATTCATTCTGAAATGATTTCTGATGGTGTGGTAGAGCTAGTAGAAGCAGGTGTAGTTACTTGTAAAAATAAAAATTTCAACAAGGGAAAAATGGTTATAGGCTTTTTAATGGGTACTAAAAGGTTATATGATTTTGCCAACAATAATTCTATGATATCAATGAACCCTATAGATTATGTAAATGACCCTAGAATAATAGGCCAAAATGATAACTTAGTATCTATTAACTCAGCATTGCAAGTAGATTTTATGGGTCAAGTTTGTTCTGAATCTGTCGGATTGAAACAATTTAGCGGAATCGGAGGACAAGTAGATTTTATAAGAGGAGCATCATTTTCTAAAGGTGGAAAATCTATACTTGCATTCCCATCTACAGCAAAAGGTGGAACAATTTCAAAGATTGTACCATTACTAACAGAAGGATCTGCTGTCACTACATCTAGAACAGATGTAGATTATATTGTCACAGAATATGGTATTGCAAAATTAAAGGGAAATACATTGAGGGAAAGAGCTAAGCAATTAATCAATATAGCTCATCCAAATTTCAGAGAAGAATTGGAAAAGGAACGTAAGATAAGATTTAAAGAAGTGTAAAATAAAAAATATAAAATAAAAAATATAAAACAAAAATTATAAATTTAATAAACATAACCTATCCTTATTTAAGGATAGGTTTTTTATTGTGATATGTTTTCCTAAATAGTTACAACGATTTATATTTAATTTTTAATTCTTTTCCGTGAAATACAATTGCAATTCCTAATATATTGGTTATACCTCTTTCAGAAAGTTGAGCTTTATATTCTTTAGCCTCTATTTGTTTTATGGCTTCATCCAGTTTTTTATCTATATTATCCAAAGAATTGACCACCTTAAATTCTAATATAAATCCGGGCAGATGTTTATCTCTGGGTTCTAAGACCATATCTGGTCTTCCTAACCCATTTTCTTGATTAGAATGATTAAAATATTCCCCATCAAGACCGGAAAGTAATCCTAAGATAAACGTATGGTAGAGAGCTTCATTAGTACCCATATCATAATAGCTCGCATTTGTAATAAGTATCTTTCTCAAATATGTTTCAAATGAGTTATTACCTGTTATTTCACATTTCTTTAGCGTTCTCAATAAATTTTTGAATATGCCTACATTCTTCTTACCAAATCTTTCGATGAAAGTATCTTTGAAAAATGAATAGATTTCTTTATTTGGAATTTTTAGCATATATAGGTCATCTTCTGTCTTTTCTGCAACAGTCAAATAACCACTTAATAGTAGTAATGTCCATATACTATCTTGAATGGAAAGACTATCAAAGGTCATATTTTTATCTATATATTGTTCAGTATTAGAATTATTAACTAAATTTATGAGTTCTCCGAAAATATGTTCATCGGATAAATCTAATACTTCGTTTATCATATCGTTTCCGGATGTATTTATCCAATACGTATCCAATTTTTTGGTATTTAAATATTTTATAATGGACCAAGGATTGTATATTTCATAATTACTAAATTTATATCCATTGTACCATTCTTTTACATCAGCGGTATTATCTACTAATTTGTATTCATTCAGTGCATTATTGACATCACTTTCAGTAAGACCAAAAGAATCAGCAAATTTTTCATCTAGTATTGTATAGACATCAAGATTGTTTAGACCAGAAAATATACCTTCCTTAGCTACTCTTGTGATACCGGTCATAACTCCAAATAATAAAAATTCGTTATCCTTTAATGCAGTGCTATAAAAATTTTTAAAAAATTCTATAGCTTCATCATAATATCTATTTGTGTAAGCAGAAATTATAGGTGTATCATACTCATCTATTAGGATTATCACTTTTTTATTATAATATTCATATAATAATTGAGACAAAAACTTTAATGAAAATTTATAATCTCCATCTTTAGATTTTTTTCTAATTAAATC
>JAITPM010000066.1 GCA_031289425.1 Fusobacteriaceae bacterium | reverse complement strand
GTCTAATTAACTGTTAAATTTAATTTATATATTGTTTTTATACTCTATTTTGTAATATTATAAAACTATACACACATAAATCATAATTATAAAAATAATGTTTGCATCTTTTATTATGCACGCAATATCTTAGATCTTCGAATTTATTTAATTTTTAAAATCAGGTATTGATACTTTTAATTATCAATACCTGATTTTTATAGATCTAACTTATTCTTTCAAACCAAGACGACATGCAGTTCCAGGATTTACGGTTTGACCATTTTTACTACATTTATTCATGTACATAAAACTACAATTTTTACAATACAAAGTTGCCATTCTAAACCTCCTTAAGTATTTTAAAGTTAATATTTAAAAAATAATAAAATAAAGCATTTTATTATTTTAAAACACATAATATTATAAAAACTATCCCCCTAATGCTCCAACAATAAGCAAGATGATTCCAATTACTAAAAAAACCATTCCTATAGTCTTAATAAAAAATAATATTAATATTATCCCTATGACAATTAATAATATCCCTAATGCTGCAACGCTATCTCCAGCTATTTTTAACATCGCTAATATAATTGCTGATGCTATAAAAAATGAACCAACCTCAGGATAAACAAGCATCATTAAAATTCCACCAATCACCAGTGCCATTATTACCATTTAATAATCACTATTTCCTTGAAAATGTGTGCATGTCTTTCCAATAATATATTTTACAAATAAATCATAGTTAAATACAGTACTGTATTTGCAAAGTTCTTTACTATTGAATTGACAGTTTTTACAAAGTTGACTTTTTAGAAAATATTTTTTCATATTATCACAACCTAACTGTTATATTTAGCAATTTTTCATTAATTTTAGCTGTTACATACATAAATCATTAAAAAATGAATAAAGCAATATTTATAATTTTTATTTTTTGATATTTATCAATTATATTTATTAACAAATTCAAAGCAAGAGGATTTATTAGAATAAGTATTTTCATATCCTAGTTCACATTTACTCTCAAAGGGAATAACGCTGTCAGAAAAATATATACAATTTAAACATACATCTCTTCCACGTTTTTCTTCTAAATTTTCTTTTGTTTTAGCCATGTATTCAGTAGCCTTTGATAAATTTTCTTTTGTTAAGACTTGTTTTCCAACTTCTACCCAGTCAACTTTTGACACTTCTTCTTTTATTTCGGCAGCTCCTTTTTTCACTGAGGATACTGCTTCAGAAAAATCTCCCGGTTCAAAGAAAAAATAATAAATTTTTTTTATTATTTTGACAATGATAACTAATGCTACTATAAATAAAATTGCAATTATGATAAAAACAATTAAAGTGCCCATTAATTTTTCCTCCTAAATCGTATAAGAAATAACTATTATATTAACTTTTTATAACTAAATTTCTTCTCAATATTTTAAAATTTATAACTGTGCATATTTATTTTTAAAATCTATTCATAAAAGAATCGCATGCCCTAACTTTGCTACCTACATTTTTTCCATAAAGTTCGCATGTACTAATCACAATACCACTTTTAAAATATGAACAATTTTCACATACTTGATCATTCCTACTATCATATCTATCTTTCGCTACTTTAAGAAATTCATCTAAAAATCCCATAACATCATCTCCAAGTTTAAAATTTTATATAATATACACAGTTATAATTTATAACAGATTATAAATATTTTATAGCTATTATTGTTAACTTTTCAATTTTATTTTTATAAAATGTTTACTTTCTTTTAATTCTTATTATTTTTTAACAATTGATATATAAAAAATGAAAACAAAATATATATTATTTGAATATTTAAATTCTCGCTATATTCATTGCTTTAATAAATCTTCGATTTCACTTTTATCAACGCCAAACCAATTCTGTAATGTGTTATATACTTTATCTATTATATCGCTGTCTACTTTATCCTTTACAAATTTGAATGCCATCATCAATGCACCAGCATCATCAGTAAATCCAGCTACTGGTATAAAATCAGGAATTAAATCTAAAGGAAGTATAAAGTATCCCAATGCGCCTAGTATCATTCCCTTAGTTTTCAAGTCTACGTTTCCTGATTTCAGAACATAAAACAATGCTACTGCATAACAGATAACTTTAAATCCAGCTTTTTTAGCAAACTTTTTTAATTTATTCCAAAAATCATCATCAGAATAATTCTTTGAATAATTACTATCTTCTAAATTAATTTTATCTTTATCAAAACCTTCCATTTTTTCCCCCCCAAAAATAAACTAATATTTAATAAAAAACATTTGTATTTTTTATAATTCATACCACAGAATATTAGTCATACGATTTTTCAGCTAACCACTATCAAAAATATAATTACTACAACCTTCTTTAACCAAAACATACTCTTTCATTTAATCACACCCTAAAATTATTTTATGGATTTGATATGCCCATATGATATTTTCAAGTTTTATTATTTATAACTCATTTGAAATTTTTCTATAATCCATAAATCAATATATTTTACTTGTTTTTATATTAATTATTCTCTCCGTATGCATCAATTATTATGTATTTTAATATTTTTTTCACAATGTCTCTATTTAATGATAATAGAGACTTTTTTTTACAAATAAAATAAGTACCAAAAGCCTCATTTTATACATGATATAACAATATTTAAAAATTAATTAATCAAATTTTTTCAAGAAATAACTATATATAAACATTTTTATTTTTTTATGTAAATTAAATATCAGTATAATACCAGCCATATATAATTATCTATAAAGACCATGAATTATAGTATTTCAAAAAATATAATTTTTTTTAATGCCGTGTTGACATCTTGTAAAATTTATGATAATATTGAATTGTTAGGTCTCTATTATCATTAAATAGAGACTTTTTTTATTCACAGATAGTAAAACCCAATAAAATACTTCTTATAAGATTGTTTTTTTATAAAAATTTATCTTTTGTCCTCTTTTTGCCCACATTTTTAACTTTTTATGGATAGTTCTATTCCCTAAAATTTCTACTAATTCCTATCCTATTTCTCCACATCAACCCAACCCCAAAAATCCCACTTATCATTTATCAAACAAAATTTATCTCTTGAATGCTTTCGAGTTTTTGCGATTTCTCATTCACTTGATTTAAAAGAACAAAAAAGCTCATAAAATAGGAAAAAATGTAGAATTTACTATTTTACAAGTTTCATTGAATTTAGCATAATTTGTTTTATTAACCTAGCTATGAATTTTCTTATTTATTTTTTATTTCATCAGAATCTGCATATTGAATAATTTCTCCAATTTGTTTTCCATTTTTTCAAGGATGTACATTAAACTCCTCTAAAAATCTAACTCCTCATTTATCAAGGCAAAATTTACCCCTCTATTTGTCCCATATCATACCCCAAAAATCACAAATATTGACTAAACCGTATTATGATGTTATAATATGCCAAAAGCTCAAGACCAACTACCAACATCAATTGAAGAGGTGAACACCGTTGCTATGAAACCATCTGCAAATGTAAAAAACCATTCAAGTAAACCAATTCTAAACAATAAAATAGAACATTGGAAAAAAAAACTCCTAGATCTTTCCAAACGTAATAAAATGATTAACTACCGGGAAACAATACGTACTACACTCAAAATCCTTGACCCAGGATTTATAGAGTTATTCAATCGTTTGGCGCTCAATGAAGAGGAGTTATCATTCCAAAGACCAATTGATAAAGACTCAGACCTTAGGATCTTTTCTGTTCTTTCTCTATTGGAGATATTGGAGTACCCTATTCCTGTCTATGTGGGTGACATAAAAACTGCTGGAAGTTTTCTTGAGGGAAAAAATGCCTTAAATAATCTTCGCTCGAAATCAAAACTTGCACGGGATGAGCAGGGCACTAATATTCTATATTTGTCTTTTGGGTTTATAGAATGGAGAGAAAACAATTCTATGAATACTCCATGGGTAAGGTCGCCGATTTTGATGATGCCTGTCTCATTGAAACTTGAATCTATTCGTGCTCCTTTTATTCTTACTCGCTATGATGATGATATTGAGGTGAATCCAACTCTTGATTATTTGTTTAATGATCGTTACGGGATTGATTTACCGACATTTGAGCTAAATGGCGAAGAAAGTCTTGAGAAATACATGAAGTCCATCGAAGAAATAGCAGACAAAAACGGTTGGAGATTAATTCGTGAAGTTAGTCTAGGGCTATTATCATTTCTCAAAATAAGCATGTACCATGACCTTAATAATGACTATAATTATAATAAAATGCTCCAAAACCCAGTAATACAAGCTATGACAGGCAATATTGATGCTGCAAACAAAATCCCAAAGGATTTTTCTAACTTTGATTATGATAATATTCAACCTGATAAATGCTATCAGGTATTAAATTCTGATTCCAGTCAACTGGAGTCTATTTTATTATCGAAAGCCGGAACCAGCTTTGTCATGCAAGGTCCTCCCGGAACAGGGAAAAGTCAAACAATTACTAACATCATAGCAGAAGCCATGGCTGACGGTAAAAAAGTTCTCTTCGTTTCCGAAAAAGCCGCTGCACTGCAAGTGGTATACAAAAGGCTTACCGAAGTTGGATTGAATGATTTTTGCCTTGCTCTACATAGTCATAAAGCGAATAAAAAACAAATCCTTGATAGTATCACTGCCAATTTGAGACTTATGCAAGAGAAAGTTAAAGATAGTGTGATGTTTGAACTAAATGAACTCTTTCTCGACCGACAATTTTTAAATCAATATGTTCAAGAATTG
>JAITPM010000046.1 GCA_031289425.1 Fusobacteriaceae bacterium | reverse complement strand
GGAAAGGAAGTCTTTCAGTAGAAGAGCCTTACATACTGGGCAAAATAATTGTCCCAAAAGATTATGTAGGGGGAGTTATGGAGCTTTGCCAGGAAAAGCGTGGTAATTATATCAGTATGGAATACATAGATGATACTCGTTCTTTGATAGCTTACGACCTGCCTCTGGCTGAGATTGTGATTGATTTTTATGATAAATTAAAATCAAGAACAAAAGGATATGCTTCCTTTGAATACGAGCTCATAGGATATAAAGAATCCAATCTCGTGAAAGTAGATATTCTTGTATCCGGAAAAGTTGTAGATGCTTTTTCATTTATAGCCCATTCTGATAATGCCTATAATAAAGGCAGAGCTATATGTGAAAAATTAAAAGAAGTTATCCCGAGACAACAATTTGAAATTCCGATACAAGCTGCATTAGGATCAAAAATCATAGCCAGGGAAACAATAAAACCCTATAGAAAAAATGTTATTGCCAAATGTTATGGTGGAGACATCACACGAAAAAAGAAATTGTTAGAGAAACAAAAAGAGGGAAAAAAGCGTATGAAAACCATAGGTAATGTGGAGATTCCACAGGAAGCTTTTGTATCTGTCTTAAAATTAAATGATTAAAAATCTGGAATTCTTGCAATACTACAAAACAAGGGGTCTTGACCCCTTGCAATACCAGTTAAGTGTTATATCTATAATTCCACATATTTAAATTCAATATCATATTTCTTACTGAGTTCCTTGCCTTTATCAGCAGAATTCCCATTTTCCAAATTCTCTAATTCTTTTTTTACTAGATTTACATATCTTTCTGATTGCTCCTCATCGTGACCGCCTGTTTTAAAGTCCACAATACGAATTAATCCCCTCTCACCATTCTTTGGAAATCTCACCATAATCCTATCTACTCTACTTTCCTTGCCGTCTTCATCAAACATGATATATTCCGACAAAATATTATTCCAACCAGAAAAAATATCCATCTTCTTACATTCCGATATGATTCTATCTATATTATCATTAGATAATATATCATCAATAGATTCTCCCATTTCCATAGCATACTTAGAACGTGCCATTTCCCTAGCTAATTTTATCTCATTATCGGATGCAGTTTTCAAATTTTCCAAAAAATAATGTACTATTATTCCGCGCATTCTTTTATAATCGTCAATTTCAATTTCACTTTTTTCCAATTCAGATATTAGCTCTCTATCGTCTTTATAGCTGATTTTTCTAGAAAAACTCAAATTTTCATTCTCGTTATCCAATTTAACTATAGTCGTATTTGAATTTTCATTTTTTATATTTATATTTTTTATATTTTCACTATCAATTTTTACAAAAATATTATCATCATTTTTATAATTCTTTACAGATTCCACAGTAGCTTGGAATAATTCAGGATCTTTAATTTTACTCTTTTTCTTTTCTTCAGCTTTATCCTCGGCTATTTTATCATCAGAAGAAAAATCACCTTCGAAAACTAATATCAAATTATCAATAGCCCTAGTAAGTACTACGTATATGACATTTAACGCTTCTTGAGCCTCTACTTCCATTCCATCCAATACCAAATCTTTATATTCGTCCAATCTTTTTATTACATCAGTATATTCCTCTCTGGTCAAAAGATATTTTATCATATGATTAAATTCATTATTTAATTTAATCATAAATTTTAGAGGGTTAGAAAAATTATTTCCTTTTTTTGCCGGATTGTGATAATAAAAGACTGTATTGTAACTTAACCCCTTAGATTTATGTACAGTTATTAATGTAACCACATTTTTTTCTTTGACCAATATATCAGAAAATTTTGGGTCATCCTCATTTTTTTCTATTTCATCTATAAAATCGGATACATACTTATATTCATTTAATAATTCATAAAATTTATATATGTTTTCTATATCAATATCTGAGCTCTTATTATTGATAATATCAAATGTTTTTACTATATTATATACAATTTCTCCGGTTCTTCCTTTTTCTCTATAATATTCTTCTTTTATTGATTTTATTTTTTTAAAGATATCCATATTTATATTAAATGATAATTCATAATCTTCATTATTTCGAAGATATTCATATATTTCCTCATTATGATTTATAACTAAATTTAACTCTTCATTGGATAAATTCACAATATCAGTAGTCAAAAAATTTAGAAGCATCAAATACTCATTCCTGCATATATATCGGAACAAGTAATAAATACCAGCTACACTCTTATTTTTCTTGATATTAGAAGTTGCCTCAATAATATAAGGTATACCTTTTTCTTCTAATGCCGCACCTATAGCCTTCAGATCTTTATTTTTCCTTGAAATTATTCCTATCCCGGAATAGTTTCCGGTTTTTTTAAAATTATCTTCTATATAAGAAACCAATTTTGAAATACCATTATTTTCCGAATCCCCATATATTTTATCTATGTATCCATAATTTTTATCTGATGGTTCATTGCTTTTAACCTTTATATTACTAAATTTCCATTCTAATTTTCTATCCAATTTAAAAAAAGTGTTCAAATCTCCATTTTCTGAAAGGTTAGAAAATAACGAATTACAATAATTAGTTATATTTTCTTTACTCCTATAACAAGTATCAAGGTTTTCGACTTTAGCTCCCACTATATTCTCCAGGTTTTCGAACAATTTCTTCTCTCCACCTCTCCAGCCATAGATACTTTGTTTTTCATCTCCTACGCATAGCACATTATCACATGTATTTATTATCTTTGATAAAATTTGCCATTGTAATATGCTTGTATCTTGAAATTCATCTATAAATATAGTAGTTATCTTATCAGATAAAATATCAAAAAAATCAGATGTCACTTTACTATCTTTTACAAAATTTAATTTTTCATCATTGAGATACATAAAAGTATAACAGCTTATATCGGAAAATGTAAATTTTTTCTCTTTGAATTTTATTTCATCATAATATTCATAGATTTTTTCTATAAACATGAATATGTTCGCTTCCAATGGTATTACTTTACTATTAAAAACTTCCTTTGAAAGAACATTTCTAAATTCTTCATATTCTTCTAGCAGGTCTTCCAATGGAACATCTTTAGAACTTCTTATTTTAGTCCCATTCCATATATTTTTACTTAAAAATACTTTATACTTATCAAGAATAGCACTATGTTTTTTAGAATCGTTACCGTCCGTTTCATATAAGTCTATACAGCGCCTAATATTTGTATCCGAACTCAAAGATTCATTATAATCCTTTCTCTTTTTTTCGATAATATCATGTAAAACCTCCAAAACCATGCCAAATTTATCCAATAAATTTTTATTTTCGATTATATTTTTTACAGGGTACTTATCCTCTTTGACCTTTAGCGTTTCTTTCAGCATTATATATTTCCATCTGTCTTCGATTAGCTTATTCAATGAATTTATATATTTATTGCTGTATTTTTCTTCTTTTGAAATTAAAAATTCTTTGACCAAATCAAAATCAAATTTAAATAATTTTTCTAAAACCTTTTCGATAATTTTTTCATTTTCCTTATCGTCTATATTTTCATAATCATAAATTTTCAAATATTTTGTAATTGCATCTTTAAATATCCAATTAGAAAAAGAATCAATAGTGTATATTTTTAATCTATCCTTATTTTTTATGATTTCTCTATATATTACATTTAATTTTTCTCTATCAATATTAATATCAGAATGAAATTCCTTTAGTTTTTGCTCTATATCTTTAGATTTTTTTGTTTCAAATGAAATATCATATAAAAATTCCAAAATTCTTTCTTTTATTTCCGCAGTTGCTTTTTTTGTAAATGTCATAACAAGTATATTTTTATAATTCACTCCGATACACAGATTGTATACATATTCCAAAGACAATCTATATGTTTTTCCTGTTCCTGCACTAGCTTTCAAAATTAATTTATTTTTATTTTTGTTATTATCCATCAGTTTATCCTCTATTACATATTTTTTTATACTGGCATTCCTTACAATTGCTATATATTCCCTTTTTATTAGGAGCAGACATCATAATTATTTTATTTATAAAAAAATCTCGTATCGTATTTTCAATGCTTTCTTTTGTTATTTTATCGGTATTGGCATCCTTTATTTCTCCATCCCAGACATTAAATATATATTTTTCAGCTTTTTGACTGTCTCCAAATAATGCTACCGAATAAAATTCCAATTGCCCTTCTGTAGAATTTCCGGTTTTGTGGTCATAAATAACGGGATCTCTATCCAAAAACTCTATCCACAGATCTACTTTCCCGCTCAATTGAGCTTTTATCCCATTTATATCTATAAAATTTTCTTTTGATTCAGCTTTTTCTTCAATACAAATTTTTTTTATTTTCACACCTTTATATTTTGTTTCCATTTCATTATAAAAGTTTTTGATATTTCTGACAAATTTAGGAATAATTATACACAAATAATAACGAACAAAAAACTCTGGTATTTTTTTTGAAATATCCTTATTTACAATCTTTCTAAATATATCGATTATTGTTTTTTCATCAATCGAAAAATCTCCATTCTCCAATTTTTCTTTAGTTGCCTTTAATATTTCTTCCATACCGTCATGCAATAAATTCCCAATATAGAGAGGAGTCAATAATTCCGGAGTTTCGTTATATGATACTTCTTCTATAGATTTTATATTGCTGAAGTAATAGGATAAATTGCACTTTGTCAGATTATTCAAATCATAAGCACCCAATCTTAGTATATCTTTATTGAATACGGAATTGTCTTCTCTTTCAAAATGAAACTCAGCTCTTTCTTCTTTTTTAGTTTTTTCGTTTTCATACATAAATCTATTCTTTAAAAATTCCAAGTATATTTTATTATCCATGGGGCTTTTTTCTTCGATACCGTATTTCAATTTTATTTCTTCTATAAACGGTGAAAATTCTACTTTTTCGCTCTCATCAGCATATGTAAAAAAAGTTATATTATTAAAAGCAAAAATATTTTGTAAAAATTTTTTCTTTTCAATATTTCTTAAATCGTCATCTGTAGGCATTCCGAAAGTTTTCAATTGATTATTGGTAAATATACTTTTATTTTGGGAAATCTTGGGATAATTATCGTTTATGACATCCAAAAAATAACCGATATCACTATATTCTTTATCAATCATTTTATTTTTATACTCATCCCTATATTTACTAAATCTCGCCTTATATGAGTCTTCTATTGTATATAAAGACTCATTGACCACATCTACTTTAAAGGATACATCAGATAATTTTTCAAATAAATACCCATATAAAAATTTACCTATATTTTTTTTATTTATGCTCTCTATATATGCTGCCTCAATGTATAAACCCCTTAGAATTTCGGTTATAGTCGAAAACATATTTTTATTTTTATAATTATAAAATAAGAAATTATTTTCTTTCTCAGGTTTAATATTTTTAAAAACTATATTTTTGAAAACATTAATAAAAAAAACCGTATTCATAGAATTATAGATAGTTTTGATGTCATTTAGTATTGATTCAATCGTATTTTTAAATTTAATGAAATATTCTCCGTTCCCATATTGTAATTTTTTAGATAGTACATCGTTCAAAATTGCACAAGAAATAAATTGATAATTTTTTTCTAATATTTCTTTATATAATATGTTTTTACTCCTGTTATCAATATTATAATAAATTCTAAAAATTTTAGAATCAAAAGCCTTCATAATGCTATTTAGTTTGATTATGATATCATTTTCATAGACAATCTCAATAGATTCTATAATTTCATTAAAAACTTCCAAAAATTTAAATAATTCTGTATCTACAAACCTTATATCAGAGGGGCGCTGAAATAGATTTGGAAAAATTTCATGGTATTTATTTTCAGATACATTTGGTGAAAATATATATGTTTTTTTATATTTTTTATTCTCATCAGTTAACATTTCCGCTAAAGAAAACATGCTCTTTTTAGATCCTTCAACATTATATAGAGACAACGTTTTTATTCTGTCTTTATTTATATCCGGCAAATCAATATCCATTATCTTTAAATTTTCTTCATCATAATTATTTTTAGAAATTTGCATATAAAATTCTATATCCTCAAAAGACAATTTATTTTTTATAATATCAACATATAATTTAGGGAAATTATCTATGTCCACAAATATTATTTGTTCGTAATGTTTTAAAAATTCATCATTAAAATTTTCTTCTGCATCCAGCCATATTTCAGGTAAATAATTGCCGACAGCAAGTATTTCATCAAATCCTAACTTTAACTCTTCATATATTTTTATATGCTCCTTTTGCCAATTATATATATTTGATATTTTATCAATTCTATATATATTAATATCACGAAAGTAATTGAAAAAATTTACTCCAAATTCTTTAAAGTCAAAATATGTATCTATTTTTAAAAATTTTCTCTGTTGTCCAAATTTTTCTGAATTTAGCATATCATACAACAAGAAAAAGCTTCTATCAAGTGATAACAAAATTTTAGAAGCTATAAATATTTTCTCCCTAAATTCATCCAATGTTAAAAATAGAATATCATTATTCAAAAAACTATAAAAAGAATTTTTAATAAACTCATTTTTAGATTCTATTTCATCAAATACAAAAACAGTCTTTTTTGATTCTGAAGATCTATATTTTTCTCTTATTTTTTCTGACACTTTTTCCCAATACTCTATATAGTTAAATTTTATATTTTTCACCTATTCCTCTGTGCAAATTAAAAATTATGTCTCGTATAATTATTGCTATAATTATAATTATTTATATTCCATAAATTTCTTTTCAAGTTCGATTGGCATCCATTTCTTATAAAAATTTAAAATTGAAATCGCAGGTTTATAATTTTCTTTTATTTTTATCAATTGGCAATATTCATCTTCCATTTTTTTAACATAGTTAAAATCTTTCACTTCAAATATTTCAAAAGCCAATTTTATTAACTTCATTTGATTGTCTATCTCTGATGGAAAGTTTTTACCCAAATAAAAGGCTTTTAGCACATATCCTTTTGCGACATCCATATTGTTCAAGTACATAGAGCATTCGGCCAATACGATGAGCACACGATACTCGTCTATTTCAGATTCAAATTTTATTTCTTCATATATGCTTTTTGTCCTACCATAATATTTTTTAACTACATCCTCATCTCCGATATCGAGCCCTATCTCCAATGCACAACCGTACAAGGAAGCTTTCACCTCTTTACTCTTTCCCTTAGCAAGAGATACATACTCAAAAACTGCTCTATCATATTGATTCAATATATTATAGAGATTAGCAAGATTTTTTCTATACAAGTAGAATTCTTCGTCAGTTTTAGATTTTTTCATATTATATTGCAAAAAATCAATAGCCTCAGCACTTCTTTTGCATTCAGTCAAAGCTATGGCATACATTATTTTTATTTCCACATAAAGCGACGTGAAACCCTTTTGTTCCCTCAATATTTCCGAAAGATTTTGATATATTTCAACTATTTCTTTATATTCCTTTTGAACGATATTTATTGAAAATAAATTATATATATCTTCTATTATTTCAGGTTTTATTTCTGTATTATTAATATAATGTAAGCTGTATATCAAATATCTTTTTGCATTTATATAATCCTCAAATTTAAAAAATCTTCGATATATTTTTTTGGAATAGTATATTTTTTTCTCATCATCTATTATAGCCAATGCTTCATCATTGTTCCACATTCTATCTTTTATTTCAGTATTAGTTGCATTTATAGTGTATTCTAAATATTCAATAGCTTGTATATCCTTTCCTTTTAAGACATTTGCAATATCAATTTCATCTTCTATTTCTCTTGTTTTCAGAATTTTGGATAAATTTTCGCACAATCCTTTTGCCAAATCTTGGGACAACGTTCTTTTTCCGGTTTCTATCATTCCGAGTGATGTTCTCGATATAACTCCCTCGGATAATTCTACTTGCGTTATCTTATATTTTTTTCTGAGATTTAATATTTTCTCTCCAGGCGATAAAAACATTTCTAATCCTCCAATGTTAATTTGATTTTCTATTTTAAATTCATTTGAATATCAAATAAATATTAATACAATTATACATCTTTTTTTTTCTTTTGTCACTTTTTTTTTGTATATTTTGAACATTAGATAAATAAATTTTTAAGTCATTTTTTTATATTCGGAAGTAAAATTTTATATATGTGTAAATTAAACATATTTAATGAAATAAATTTTTATATTGATGCAATTTTTTTTATTTTAAAACCTTATTTGTTTTTGTAATATTATTGACATCATAAATAGAAATATATTTAATTTATAATACTTAACATAAATTAAAATAAATTTAATAAATTTAAAATAATCATTGCCGTTTTTTCATATATAGAGCTCTTTTAAAAATATTGTTTCCCTTTTTATGGAAAATATGCTATAATATTTGGGTAACTATTTTTGAAAGATAGTTTGTGTTATTGTTCATTTATATTATTAAATTTTTTAAAAATTTTATTTAAATTTAATAATATAATAAATATTTAAGTACGGGAAAATATAAAAATAAATGGGAGTTTTTAATGGAAAGATTAATCTTACTGGATACAAGTGCGATTATGTTTAGAGCATTTTATGCAAATATGCACTTTCGAACAAAAACAGAACCTACTGGTGCTGTGTATGGATTTACCAATACTCTTTTGTCTATTATAAATGAGTTTAACCCAACATATATAGGAGCTGCCTTTGATGTAAAGAGGGACTCACTGAAAAGGAGGGAGATATACAAGGAATATAAAGCTCATAGAGATGCGGTTCCGGAAGATTTACTAAGTCAAATTCCTAGAATAGAAGAACTTCTCGATTGTTTTAATATAAAAAAATGCAAAGTGGATGGCTATGAAGCAGACGATATATTAGGTACAATAGCATCTCACGCAGCAAATCAAGATACAGAAGTTATTGTTATTACGGGAGACAAAGACCTTGCCCAAATTCTTGATAAAAATATAAAAATTGCTCTTCTGGGAAAGGGTGAAGGTGGAGACAAATTTAAAATAATAGAAACCGAAGCAGACGTCATGGAATATCTAGGAGTAACATCTAATATGATACCAGATCTTTTTGGCCTTATTGGTGATACAAGTGATGGAATACCGGGTATTCGCAAAATAGGCCCCAAAAAAGCCATTCCTATGTTAGAACGGTTTTCTAATATTGAAGGTATCTATGAAAACATAGAACATCTCACAGAAATTCCTGGAATCGGTAAATCTTTGATTGACAATATAAGAGAGGATAAGGAGCTCGCATTTCTCAGCCGAACTCTTGCAATTATAGATAAAAACGTTCCGTTGAATTGTGATATTGCATCATTTTCTTATAATATAGAAAAAGAAAAATTATATAATCTATTTAAGACTTTAGAATTTAGGGGTTTAATTAAAAAATTAGAATTAGAAGGTACTGACGAATTTGATTCTGGTGCCAATTCATTCCACAATACAAAAGCTGAGTACAATGAAATTAATGATAAAAACAATATTGAAAACCTAAAAAATGATTCTGATACCAATGTTTTAGAATATAGAGAAAGGTCTATTAATTTTGTATTAATAGATTCTGAAGAAAAATTTCTTGTTATGGAAAAATCTCTGAAATCGTCCGAAATTATATCCGTTTTTTGCTTAAATACCGGTATTTCCATAAGTAATAATAAATTTGATTTCTATATTCCTCTTTGGCACAAATCTTTATTCCTTGAAAATTTCGATATAGAAAAAACAAAAGATTTGTTTAAAAATGTGGAAGTCAAAATCACAACATTTAATGGAAAATTACTGTTAAATCAAGGAATACAGCTGAACAATCTATATTTGGATGTAATGATTGGTTATCACCTTTTGACCTCTCAATCTAAAGAAAACATTGATATCCCTATTTCAAAAATAAAAGAATGTGATTTGGAAAGTTATCAAACAAAATTTGGAAAAGAAGATCCGCAAAAACTTATTCCTTCTGATTATGGTCTTTTTTTAGCAGAAAGAAGCAAAGGAATTCTTGATATTACGGAATATATAATAAAAGAACTCAAAAACAATGACTTATATGATGTATTGACTAATATAGAACATCCATTGATTGAAGTTTTATCTGCTATGGAAGTAAAAGGTATCGAGATAAATCCACATTATTTCGCTAATTATAGCATTGAATTGGAAAAATCTATACTAGAAAATCAAAATAAAATATATGAGCTCGCCATGGGAGAATTTAACTTAAATTCTCCAAAACAGTTGGCAGAAGTTTTATTTATGAAATTAAATATACCTTCTATTAAAAAAACCAAGACCGGACTCTCAACAGATGTAGATGTCTTAGAAGAATTGCAATCTCAAGGAGTAGAGATAGCAAAATTTTTATTAGAATACAGAAAACTTGCAAAATTAAAAAGTACATATGTAGATACGTTACCTCTTTTAGTGGATAGTGAAAATAGAATCCATACTACTTTTAATCAAATAGGTACTACTACAGGAAGACTTTCATCATTAAATCCTAATCTGCAAAATATCCCTGTTCGCTCTGACGAAGGAATAAAAATAAGAGAAGGTTTTGTTGCAAAGAAAGGCTATCAATTTTTAGGCGTTGATTATTCTCAGATAGAATTACGAGTTTTGGGCGAATTATCAGAAGATTTAAACTTAATAAGTGCATATCAAAATAATGAAGACTTACATGCCCTGACAGCCAGGAGATTATTCTTGGATGGTGATGACACAAAAGAGATTACAAGAGATCAAAGAGCTGTGGCTAAAACCATCAATTTTAGCATAATTTATGGAAAAACTCCCTTTGGTTTAAGTAAAGAATTGGGTATTACACCTAGAGAAGCCGGAGAATACATCAATAAGTATTTTCAGTCTTATCCCTATGTCAAAGAATTTGAAAAAAGTATAATATCATTTAGCGAAAAACATGGTTATACAGAAACTTATTTCAAACGTAGAAGAATAATAGAAGGTATCAATTCACAAAATAAAAATATAAAAAATCAGGCCGAAAGAATGGCCGTAAATTCAGTAATACAAGGTACAGCTGCCGAAATAATCAAAAAAGCTATGATAGGGATATATGAAAGAATAAAAGATAAAGATGATATATCTTTATTACTCCAAGTTCATGATGAGCTGATATTTGAAATAAAAGAAGGAAAAGAAGAAGAATATAAGATTATGATAGAGGATATCATGAGAAATTGTGTAACATTTAAAAATATAAAATTGGATGTAAATACAAATATAGGCAAAAATTGGGCAAAAATCAAATAAAAATACGGAGGTTTTAAAATGTCTTATACCTCTAAAGTAAAAAAAGAAATTTTGAATATTTCAAATTTATCTGATATTGAAAAAACAATAGAATTAGCCAGCGTTCTATCTATTAAAAATGCTCTGTCAAAAGAAAAAATAATCTTAAATTTGGAAAATCTAGAAATTGCAAAAAGACTCTATACTTTTTTAAAAGAGTTAACTCCTATGAAAATAGGTATAAAATATTCCACAAGTAAAAAGTTAGGTCCTCATAAAGTATTTACAATCCTTGTAGAAAGGCAAAAATATTTTGATGAATTTTATAAAAAGTTAATCATTGATACTAATATTATCTTAAAAAATGAAAAATATTTGAATAGCTATATACGCGGTATTTTTTTGGCTTGCGGTTATTTAAAAGACCCGAACAATGAATATTCCCTAGATTTTTTTATTGATAATGAAATAGAAGCTAATCATCTTTTTATTATTTTGAACAAAATAAATAAAAAATCATTTATAACGAAAAAAAAACGTAAATACCTTGTATATTTGAGAAATTCCGAGGATATAATGGATATTTTGGTGATTGTCGGAGCAATAGAGGAGTTTTTTGCTTATGAAAACATAACTATTATGAAAGAATTAAAAAATAAGACTGTAAGAGAAATGAATTGGGAAGTTGCTAACGAAACTAAAACATTAAATACCGGCAAAAATCAAATACGAATGATAAATTACATAAGAGAAAATTTAGGTTTAGATAATTTAAGTGAAGTATTGGAAGAAGTTGCCTATGTAAGGTTAAAGAACCCTGAATGCTCATTACAAGAAATAGCAGATATAATAGGCATTTCCAAATCAGGAATACGAAATAGATTTAAAAGAATAGAAGAAATATTTAAAAATTTACTTATAGAAAATTCTGAATCAGGAGAATAAATTACATGAAGATTATTTACAATATTTTTAACACAAAAAACCCTATCGAAAAAGCATATATTGCGATAGGATCCTTTGATGGAATTCATTTGGGACACAAAAAACTTATCACGGACACTGTATCAAAAGCTATCAATAATGGAGGAAAATCTGTTGTTTTTACTTTTTTGAATCACCCTTTGGAAATAGTAAAAAAAGATATAGAATTAAAATTTTTGACTACAATAGAAGAAAAAATAAATATTTTCGATGGTTTCAACATAGATTATTTGGTCTTGCAACCATTTACACAAGAGTTTGCAGATATAGAACCCTATGATTTCGTAAAACTATTAAAAGATCAATTGGGAGCAAAAGAATTTTTTGTCGGTTTTAATTTTTCATATGGTAAAAATGGCCTGGGCACTGTAGATACCCTTAAAACCTGTTCCAATGATTTGGGAATAGATCTGACAATAATACCTCCGGTACGGCTAAATAACATAACTATAAGCTCTACTCTCATAAGAAATTTGGTATCTCAAGGTAAAATAAAAGAAGCCAATCAATATTTGGGATACAATTTTTTCATAAGCGGCACTGTAGTACACGGTGAAAAAATAGCAAGACAACTAGGTTTTCCCACAGCAAATTTGGAATTAAAAAATAAAATAGTTCCTAAATTTGGTGTTTATGGTGGCTTAGCGACTGTAGAAAACGACCCTATCACAAAATCATGCATTGTAAATATAGGAAATAATCCTACTTTGAAAGCAGGTATACAAACTTTCGAAGCTCATATTTTCAATTATGATTCCGATATATATGGAAAAAATATAAAAGTCCAATTATTGGACTTCATTCGACCTGAAAAAAAGTTTGAATCAGTAGATAATTTAATAGATGCAATAAAAGAAGATGTCAGAAGTTGGAAAAGCAGTTATAATATATAACTTTTATAAATAAAATCAGTTTAGGGAAGCCCATATGGAAAACATTTTTTTAAAACTTGATAATTTTGAAGGCCCTCTGGATTTACTTTTGGAGCTAATTAACAAAAAAAAATTAAAAATTGCTGAAATAAGAATATCACAAATTATTGATGATTATCTGGAAATAATATCTCAGGCTCAAGAAGATAATTTGGATATCAAATCAGAATTTTTAGTCATTGCTGCAGAACTTTTAGAAATCAAATCAGAAGAAATCATAGGTATAAATACAGAATTAAATAAAGAAAAAGAATTTAAACAAAGATTGGAAGATTATGCTATTTTCAGAGAGCTTACCAAAGAATTAGGTGAATTGGAAAATGAATACAATGTATCATATTCCAGAACCGGTGGCAGGAAAATAATGGCAAAACCCTTAAAAGAGTATGATATCGGTTCATTACAACCGCTGGATTTATTTAAAGTCTATGCTGCACGTTTAGAAGAGAACAAAGAAGAATTAATGGATCTGGATTTTGATATGGATTATTCTATAAACGAGGTAGCGAAGGTCTTATATCTTGGTATTAAAGATAAAATCCGTACTTTTAATTGGGTTTTTGATAGAGCAGAAAATATTATGCATTTGATTTATCTTTTTTTGTCGATATTAGAATTATACAAAGATGGATATATATTTATAACTTCTGAAGGAATCCAAAGTGTCGGTAGAGAATGGATAGATCTAAGTGTTGAAGAAGAAAAATTGGAACAATTGGAAGCTAAAATAGAAAAAGATGCAAAAGAAGAAAAAGAAAATAAAGAAAATAAAGAGAAAGAAGATAGAGAACAAAAAAGATTGAAAAAAGAAGAAAAAGCAAAATCCAAAAAAGAAAAAAAATAACTCTTTCAAAAAAATAACATGCCCAATTGGAATATACTATAGAATAGGAGCAAAACTATGTTTAAAAGTGGCATTTTAGTCATGATGATTACAATGATCAGCAGACTTTTGGGATTGGTAAGAGCAACGATAATTGCTTATTACTTTGGAGCCAGTAAAACAACAGATGCATATTTTAGTGCATTTAAAATAAGTAATTTTTTCAGACAACTTTTGGGCGAAGGCGCCCTGGGGAATTCCTTTATCCCTATTTATAACGAAAAAATAGAGTCTCTCGGAGAAGAAAAAGGAAAAGAACTAATATATTCTATCCTAAATTTGTTATTCGTATTTAGTACTGTCATTACTTTGTTAATGATGCTTTTTTCAAAAGAAATAATAGATTTCGTATCTGCCGGATTTGAACCCGATACTAAATCCTTGGCATCTGTGCTTTTGAAAATAATGGCTGCATACTTTATATTTATAAGTTTGTCCGGAATGATATGTGCAATATTAAATAATTTTAAGCAATTTGCCGTTCCGGCATCTACATCAATATTCTTTAATCTGGCAATAATAGTATCGTCGTTATTTTTTAGTAAAAGATTCGGAATAAAAGCTTTGGCATTTGGTGTTTTAATAGGTGGCCTATTTCAGTTTTTGGTTGTTTTACCATCTTTTTTCAAAACAATAAGAGGATATTCTTTCAAAATAAATTTCAAAGATCCATATTTGATAAAAATATTTATTCTCATATGCCCTATGCTTGTTGGCATAGTTGCAAGACAAGTAAATGCTTTGGTAGATCAGATATTCGCATCATTTCTGGAAGAAGGTGGAGTATCTGCACTGGAAAATGCTACCCGGCTCTATTTACTTCCTGTAGGAGTGTTTGGTGTATCTTTGTCCAATGTGATTTTTCCGTCATTATCCAAATCTGTGGCCAAAAATGACCTGATATCTGCAGAAACCAGTATAGTAAAGGGAATCAACATACTTATTTTTTTGGTTGTTCCATCAATTTTTGTTCTGACTTTTTATGCATCTAATATTATCAGGTTGACATTATCCTATGGTAAGTTCGACGAAAAGGCGGTATTTGTAACAACAGGTGCATTGATATTTTATTCAATCGGCCTTTATTTCTATACTGCCATACATCTTATGACAAAGGCTTTTTATAGTATGAAAGATAGTAAGAATCCGGTAATATTTTCTGTAGCATCCATAATAATAAATATAATATTGAATTTTGTACTGATGTCCCCTATGAAATATAGAGGATTGGCTCTTGCTACAGCAATAGCGTCTGCCTTTAACTTCTTTTTGTTGGTTATTGTTTTTAGAAAAAAGTATATAAAATTCAAATTAAATAACATATTTATTTTCTTCTTTAAAGTATTAATTAGTTCAACTATTGCTTTATTAGCAAGTTATTTTATAAAAAATACAATTATTAAATTATCAGTTTTTTCAATAGTATATGCCGTTTTTTGGGCAAAATCTCTTATCAGAAATAAAATGGAGGTATTTTAAATGATGAATGAAAAATATAATTTTAGTGTTTACACCCCTAGACACATAGCGAGAGAAATCGTAAAAAATACTTTTGATGCTTATTTTGGTGAAAATATAACAATTGAGAAATTAAACAGAGTTAGGTTGTGCGATATCGCATGTGGCAGTGGAAATATATTGATATTAGCCCTGGAAGAACTGATAAGGATATCCAAAAACCTTACCGGCAGTTATTTTTATAACGAACATTGGATTACAGGATATGATATCAATCAAGAAGCTGTGGATCTTGCAATAGTACGATGTCAGGAAGTGTTAAAAAAATATCACTTAAAATTTAAGTTGAATATCTTTTGTAGGGATTCTCTGGAAGAAAGGACAAAATTTAATCTTGTGGTTGGCAATCCTCCTTATTTAGGAGAAAAAAATAACAAAGAAGTATTCCAAAAAATCAGGAAAACAGAATTTGGTAAAAAATATTATGAAGCCAAAATGGATTATTTATATTTCTTTATAGAGAAAGCTATAGAACTTTTAGAAAAAGATGGAATATTCACCTATATAACAACTGCTTATTGGATGAAGGCAGACGGAGCCAAAATTCTAAGAAAGACATTGAAAGAAAAAGGTAATTTTTTAACCATTCATGATTTTGGAACATCAGTTTTCAAAAAAGCTATCGGACAACATAACGTTATTTTTACATGGAAAAAATCTACTGATATTGATAAAGAAATAAATGTAAAAATACAAGATAGTTCATTCAAAACGGTAAATTCTTTAATATACGATAAAGGAAACAGGATTTTACTTGCCAATAATGATGTCAGATCTTTTAATGAGAAAATTACAGACCAGGCAAATTTTGTACTGGATGAACTTGTAAATATCAACCAAGGGCTTGTTTCAGGGTTTGATGATGCTTTTGTTTTCGAAGAATACAAAGAAGAATTTAAAAAATTCTTGAAACCATTTTATAAAAATAAAGATATTGGAAAATACATGGTTTCTGATAAAAACAAATATTGGATATTGTATTTGGATGGAACTAAAAAAATGACAAAGCCAATAGAAAAGCATCTTTTAAATTACCAAGATAAATTGGTAAATAGGAGAGAAGTAACCAGAGGTTCGATTCACTGGTGGCAATTACAATGGCCTAGAGAAGAAAAAATCTTTAAAGAACCTAAAATAATAGTGAGACAAAGATGCAAAAACAATAATTTTGCTTATACAGAAAAAGAATTATATAGCAGTGCCGATGTATACTTTATAACGAAAAAAACTGAGAAAATAAATCTTTTCTATATATTGGGATATTTAAATTCAGAGATTTTTGCCGAATGGTTTAGACATAATGGTAAATGTAAGGGAGAAGTTTTAGAATTTTATTCTACTCCGCTTAGGGAAACACCTGTGTTCTATCCGGGTGAAACACCCGAAGTTGCTTATGTTGGAGATCTTGTAAAGAAACAAATAGATAGTTTTTGTCCTACTAGAGAAAAGAAAATAAATGAGCATTTTTTTGAAAAATTTGGACTTTAATCCCTTAAAGTAGTATTTTAGTAAAATTTTACAAAAAATAGTTGTAGTTCCCGATAAAATAGTTTATAATTTACAAGTGTAATACATAAATTGTTACTATTTTTTTGTAAGGAGGTCAACATGGCTTTTTTCTTTGGCAATAAAGATATATTGGAAGACCAAATTAGAGAATTAGAAAGTCAAATTAAAAACTTGAATGAGCAAATTGCTCAACTAAGTAAATCTATTGCTTCTAAGAATACCACTATAAATACATTGAAGGATGAAAATAACCAATTAAAAGGAAATATAGCAAAAGAATTAGATCATTCTGCTGCTTCAAAAAAACAAATTGAAACTTTGGGAAGCGAAATAAAAATAAAAGATGATGAGCTAAAAATTTTGCAAAATGAAATTGTAAACTATAAAAATACATCTATTTCTGGTAAACAAATGGAAATTTTGGAAAAAAACCTAAAAGAAAAATTAAACGTAATATCAGAATATAAGCTGGAAATAGAAACTTTGAGTACTCAAAACACTTCCTATACAGAAGAAATATCCTATTTGAAAGACATATTAAAAACAAATGGAATATTATTGGATAAGCCAGATAAAAAAAGATATATTTATAAAATCAATATAGATGATTTTTTCCCAGTCAAAAAATTTAAAGAAATTAATGAAAAATTAAAAGAATTAAATATTTCATTTGTCCAAGAAATAGAAATTGATACATTCGAAAATTATTTGAATATATTAAAAAACTATGGAGAAGCCAAAAAAAAATATATAGATTTTATAGAAAATAAAATGAATTGGGATATCTATACAACTCTCAAAAAAGGTGAGAAAATAAGCAAGATTTTTGCCAAAAAAAAGAAATTCCTTACCTATGCAAATGATAATTATCTAGAATTTATGGATGATTTAGCTGATTTTGATTTTGACAATGACCTTTTTCATGCTGGTTTTATGCGGTCGCTTGTTTTGGAGGTAAAGGAGATATCTAAAGATTATTTTGATAATAATACGGTGGATAATGATGCTATAGATAATGATACTATATAGATAAAGGCAGGGGTGACCCTGCCTTTATCTATGAAATTTAATAGGTTTTAAGGATTTTTATGATTGATTAATTTTAGTTTATCATAGATAATAACTTTCTAAATTTTAAATATCAATTTTTATAAAATAATAACTTCTTCATCTTCTATATCTACTCCTATTCCATATGATTGGACGTTTCCATTTCCAATTATTCTATATATTCTTACATTATCTTCAGTCTCATCAATATATTTTTGAATTTGAATTTTTATTTTTCTATAATTACTTTTATCCAAAAAACCTTCAAAAACAGACTTTTGAACCCTGAATGAATATTTTTCCAAAAATTTGACTAATTTACTTCTTCTTTTATTATCTGTAATATCATAACAAATCACAACAAAATATCTAATTCCTTTATCTGGTGAATCTGTATTAAAAAAATAATCTTCCATTCTTTTAATTCACCTACCGTATATGAATTGGTTTATAAATATCAAAATCGTTTTCTTCAATCGCCTTTGTTAATAAATCAACTTGTTGCCAAATCGCTCTTCTATAGCTAATTTTCTCATCAATATAAAGAAGATACTTTGTGTCTGAGCGAAGTTTTTTTTCATATTTGCTTATAAATATATTAAATGAATTATCCTTTAATGTAACTCCTCCAGTTTCTTTATTAGATTGAAACATATCAATATCAACCTCATTTCCCTGTATCAAACTAAGAGTTAATGAATCTATTAACACAGCACGCCATTCTTCCATCAGATCGCTAGCCAATGTAGGATGTCGTTCTCTATCTTGATGCAAAAAACCTGCATATGGACTTAATCCCTTACTTTCTATAGCACTATATATTTCATGCATCAATAGAGTATACCCTAAACTAATCATAGAATTAAATGGATCTTTGGGCGGCAATCTGCTTCTTCCATTAAAATGAAAATCACTCCTTATTATTTTTGATAATCCACTGAAATAATACCTTGATGCATTCCCTTCATACCCCATTATTAAAGGTATAGAATTACAATTATCCATTTTAATTTCTGCATCTTTCATTTGTTTTACTATTTCTTCATATCGAAAAATACTATTATTCATATATCTTTTCAATACAACTAATTGGTTTTTTATTTTCGCTTTTATTAACTTTTTAGATAAATTCAACGAAAAACTAGTATTCCCACTTAGTGTAAACTGTTTTCTTTGTCGTAAAATATTTGTTTTTGTTGTTGAACTAATTCTACCAAAATATACTCCAGATTTAGAAAAGAAAGAAATTACAATTCCATTTTGAAGACATTTTTGGATGGCCACTGTAGTTAAATGTACTCCACCAAATACTGCAATATATTCTAGCGTTTCTGATGGGATTTTTCTTATCATATCATCCCCGCTATCCTTGTATTTTACTACAAAATATCCTCCATCTACACCAATTGTAGCCCCTTGATCTTTTACATATAAAAAACTCATATATATTCACCTACCACATTTAATAAAATATATTAAATTTGTTAATTTATTTTGATTTTCTTCTTGTATTAGTCTTACACCTATATTCTCCCTAAGTAATTCTGCATTTTGTTTAACATGACCATACCAATACTTAGCTAATGTCTTTCGATTTACCCTTAAGATTTTAGCTATTTTTCTATTTGAATATCCTTTTTTCTTTAAATTTATTATTGAATGTTTATCTATTATAGTTATCACTCCTTCTAATCATCCAGTATAACTTGTTTATATTGGAATGTATTAAGATATAATGGGCCAATTTTCAATTAATATTTTAATTTATTTGGACTACTTTTAGTTTAGCATAAACAGATGCTATAGACGAGAGCATTAGAAACGGATATGTTTCCGTCCCCCTCAGGGGACTAATCTATCTCAATACAATGACACAAGATGAATTAAACATATTGTTAGAGTTTCCGTCTCCCTCAGGGGACTAATCTATCTCAATTAATAAATTAAAGGATTTAATGGAAATACAAAAACAGGTTTCCGTCCCCCTCAGGGGACTAATCTATCTCAATTATACTTGAACAACACAGACAAACACAATTAAATTGTTTCCGTCCCCCTCAGGGGACTAATCTATCTCAATTTTCTAGTGTTGTTGTTACTGCGTATTCTTTTTCAAGTTTCCGTCCCCCTCAGGGGACTAATCTATCTCAATTCCCTCCCAGAAAAGCTTAGGGAAGTTAAATCTCTGTTTCCGTCCCCCTCATGGGACTAATCTATCTAAATTTTTAAGTATGAAACTATGTCCATTTTCGTTTTTTAGTTTCCGTCCCCCTCAGGGGACTAATCTATCTCAATCTATTCCTGCATCGTTTGTGGGAGCGATG
>JAITPM010000023.1 GCA_031289425.1 Fusobacteriaceae bacterium | reverse complement strand
TCTACTTTATCAATTTTATACGTTCCCAATGATTTTAGAGTTTCCAAGACTATTACTTTTTCATCTTCATTTATTTCTTGTGATCTCAAAATTACAACCTTATCATCAGAAATTTGCACTTTTCTACTATTCGCGTTCATTTGAGGTATATCGTTTGCTATTTTATCAAGTTTTTCATTTACTTCTGAGAGAGTAATATTATTATCATATGTTACTTGGAACAAATTTCCTCCAGAGAAATCTATACCGTAATTAAATCCTTTTACAAATACAGCAGCTATAGAAATTATTATAAATAAAAGAGAAATTGACATATATATTTTTAAATCTTCTACAAATCTTATTTTCATTGGTTATCTCACTTCCTCTTTTATACCAAAATATTTTGGGTTTTTTAAATTAAATGTTGTGATAAATGTTAAAAGCAATATTTTTGTGATTATAACGGCTGTAAACATTGATGCCAATACTCCCAAAGCTAGTGTGATAGCAAATCCCTTAATTGGACCAGTACCAAAAGGGAACAAAATCGCACAAATTATAAGAGTTGTGATATTAGAATCAAATATTGCTATAAATCCCTTACTAAATCCTGCATTTATTGCATTCAAGATACTATTTCCATGTCTTAATTCTTCTTTTATTCTTTCAAATATTATAACGTTGGCGTCAACTGCCATTCCTGCCGATAATATTATCCCTGCAATACCGGGAAGAGTAAGTGTCGCATCTATAAAGTTTAATACTCCCAAAGTTATGATTCCAAATATGATTAGAGCCATATCAGCTACTATTCCGGGTAATTTATAAAACAATAACATAAATCCACATATCAATATGATAGCTAATACACCTGCTTTTTGACTCTGTGCGATTGATTCATCTCCAAGAGATGCTCCAACTGTTCTTGTTTCAGCGATTTCAGCCCTTATTGGCAGCGCTCCTGCATTTAATAGCATCGCCATAGATTTTGCCTCTGTATTGGTGTATTTACCAGTTATTTGTCCTCTTCCACTAGGTATCTCACTTTGTATCACAGGGGCTGTTTGTTCGATTCCATCTAGTGTAATCGCCAATTGTCTACCGATATTATTTTTAGTAATTAATGCAAATTTTTCTGCCCCATCTTGAGTCATTTCGAAAGTAATTTGTGGTCTTCCTAGTTCGTCATTACTCACCCCAGCTGTTCTTAGTGCAGAACCTGTCAATAAAGTTTCTCCTAGCGTTCCATCCGCATTTTTTATTTTAAATTCCAGTAAAGCCGTCTTACCTATCATATTTACAGCTTCTTCCGTATCTTTAATCCCTGGAAGTTCTATAATAATTCTATTGTCTCCGGCTCTTTGTACCACTGATTCTGCTACCCCGATACCGTTGATACGTCTATCCAACACTTCTATCAATCGTTTCATTGCATCATCTACAGTACCCTCTTTTTTAATTTCATCATCTATTACCGCTTCTAAAACAACATAGACACCACCCTTTAAGTCCAATCCCAGTTTTATAGGTTTGTAGAAGGCCAGCCATATTGCTCCTAGAACTATCAAGATGACAAAAAATAATTTAATCCACAATTTCTTCATTTTTCCTCCAACATATGTTTAATTTTTCTTTTTAAAACTATCTAAAAAATTCTGTAATATAATAGCAGCAGCAACTTTATCTACGACCTTTCTCTTTTCAATAGCCCCTTTTTTATTCATAGTATTTAATATTCTATCGGCAGAAATAGTAGTAAATCTCTCATCGATTTCTATGATTTCTACAAAGGGTATGTTATCTTTTATTTTTTTTATAAATTCTCTCACTTTTTCTGCCTGACGTTTTTCTGAACCATCAAGGCTTTTGGGTATTCCGATTACAATTGATTTTGTATTTTCGATTTCACAAATTTCAATTATACGTTTTATTGCTTTTGTTTTTTGTCTATCGATTACTTCCAATGGAGTAGCTATAATTCCGGTAACATCAGATTTCGCCACTCCGATTCTAACATCTCCGACATCCAGAGAAATATATTTTTTAAGCATTTTTTCTCCATATGATTAAAGAATAGATTTTATCATCGTTCTGATGGCATCTATAGATTCTTTAATTTTAGTTATGTCCTTTGCCCCGGCTTGAGCAAAATCAGGTCTTCCTCCTCCATTTCCTCCAGCTATCTCAGCAGCTTTTCTTACCAAATCGCCGGCTTTTATCTTGGATATCATATCTTTTGTTACTCCAGATACAAATAACACCTTTTCTCCTTTAGATACTAGGAAAATAATTGAACTTGGAATTTTATCTTTCAGATAATCAATAGCATACCTCATTTCTTCTATCGATTTATCATTAAATACTTTAATTAATACCTTGGTACCATTTATTATTTCATATTTTTCATGTAGAATTTCTATTTCTTGATTAAAAAGTTTATTTTTCAAAATAGCAATTTCTTTTTCATTTGCTTTTAATCTTGTTATCATTTCTTCTATTTTTTCTTTTGTATTTTTATTATTGGCTTTTATAGATTTTTTTATTTCTTCCAGTAATCTTCTTTCTATTGCTACATCATGATAGGCGTTCAATCCGGTAAAGGCCTCTATTCTTCTTATTCCGGACGATACCCCATTCTCACTTTCTATTTTAAATAAACCTATTTTCCCTATGTTGTCTAAATGTGTGCCTCCACAAAGTTCTTTTGAAAAATCTCCTATATTTACAACTCTTACAATATCACCATATTTATCCCCAAATAATGCTTCTGCGCCATTTTTTCTGGCCTCTTCTATAGTCATATTATCTACTTTTACTTCTAATCCTTGTGCAATCTTTATGTTTACCAATAATTCTACTTTTTCCAAGTCATCTTCCGTAAGAGCCTCATAATGATTAAAGTCAAATCTTAGTCTTTCGCTATCAGCATAAAACCCGGATTGTTGCACATGATTTCCCAATATTATTTTTAATGCTCTATATAAAACATGTGTTGCAGTATGATTTTTCATAGTTGCGAGTCTTGCCATTTCATCTACTTCCAATAGATACTCATGACCCTCCTCAGGTATTCCGCTTTCTATCTGCACTTTATGCATAAATATCCCTTTTTGTTTTTGGACATCTATTACATTTCCTACAAATCCTTCACCGGTTATTTTACCAGAATCACTAGTTTGTCCACCGGATTCAGCATAAAATGGTGTAGTATCAAATATAAACTGCACTATATTATCATCCAATTTCCTGATGTTGAGTAATTTCCCTGTATCTGTCAAGGTTTCATAACCGCTAAATTTTGTCGCTCCATTTGCATCATAGAATGCTTCCAAAAATGTATCTTGTCCCTTTTCCATGATTATTTCACGTGCAATCCGAGCTTTCAGTTTTTGATTTTCCATATTTTTCTCGAATTCTTCTTTTGAGACAATCATTCCGCTTTCTCTAGAGATTTCTTCTGTCAATTCATATGGAAATCCATATGTATCGTATAATTTAAATACTATATCCCCCGGTATTTTAAAAGAATTTTCTTCTTTTAGTTTTTTTAATTCCTGTTCTACCAGATAAATTCCTTGATCCAATGTTTTTGAAAATTTTTCTTCTTCAATTTTTACAATTTTTTTTATGTGTTCGATATTATTCACTAAATCAGGATATGGATTTTTCATTATTTCTACTATTTTATCTACGATTTTATATAAAAATAATTCTTTTTGCCCTAATAATCTTCCATGTCTCACTGCTCTTCTTAATATTCTTCTTAAGATATATCCTCTACCTTCATTAGACGGCAGAACTCCATCATTTATCAAAAAAATTACTGCTCTCGAATGATCTGATATTACTTTTAATGAAAAATTTACCTTTTCATCTTTTCCATATACGTTATTTGTTAATCTTCCTGCTTCACTCACTATAGGAAATAAAAGATCTGTCTCAAAATTATTTCTTTTTCCTTGTACAACAGCTGTAATCCTTTCCAATCCTGCTCCCGTATCTATATTTTTTTTAGGTAACGGCGTAAGGCTTCCATCTTCCAGTTTGTTGTATTCTGTGAATACAAGATTCCATATTTCTATAAATCTATTATCTGTCCCGGTATCTCCCAATCTAGAATTCTCATTTCCTCCAAATTCCACTCCTATATCCACATATATTTCCGAACAAGGCCCACAAGAACCTGTAGGTCCCGCCGACCACCAGTTATCTTCTTCTCCAAATCTTACAATTCTTTCTTTAGGAAAATTACAGTTTTTTATCCATATTTCTTCTGCTTCATCATCTGTAGTAAAAATACTTACCCAAAGTTTATTTTTTTCTATTCCAAGCACCTCAGTCACAAATTCCAAAGACCATTCTATAGCTTCTTTTTTGAAATAATCTCCAAATGAAAAATTTCCAAGCATCTCAAAAAATGTATGATGTCTTGCAGTTTTTCCCACATTTTCTAAATCATTGGTTCTTATGGATTTTTGATAAGTCGTTACTCTAGGATAAGGAGCCTCTTTTTGCCCTAAAAAATATGGTTTGAATGGTACCATTCCGGCTACTGTCAAAAGTAGTGTAGGATCATCTGGTATCAAAGACGCACTTTCAAAATGCTTATGCCCATATTTTTCAAAAAATTCTATGAATTTACTCCTTATTTCATTTCCTGTTAACAATTTAAACCCTCCTATAATATGCATGTTAATGCTTTAAATCATTATTTTGTTATTTATTTTATTTTTTTGTTATTCTTCTTTTTTTACTTATTGTTATTCTTCCAATTTAAATTTATTTCCCAGATATATTTCTCTAGCTTTTTCATTTTGTGCGATTTCTTTTGATGTTCCGCTCAAGAATATTTTACCTTGAGCCATGATATACGCTTTTTCCGTAATCATCAGAGTTTCTCTCACATTATGGTCAGTTATTAATATTCCGAGTCCTTTTTTTTTCAGATATCTTATACTTTCTTGTATATCTTCTACAGCTATTGGGTCTACCCCGGCGAATGGTTCATCCAGAAGTATAAAACTCGGGTTATTTGCAATAGTACGTGCTATTTCTATCCTTCTTCTTTCTCCCCCCGATAGTGAATAACCAAAAGATTTTCTCACATGAGCCAATTTAAATTCTTCCAATAATTTATCTACAGTTTCTTTTATTTCGTTTGCGGACATCTTTTTCATTTGAAGAACAGCCATAATATTTTCTTCTACTGTGAGATTTCTAAATACCGATGGTTCTTGAGATAAATAACCAATTCCCATATTGGCTCTTTTATACATTGGATATTCTGTTATATTGATATTATCACATGATACTTGACCGGAATCAGGTCTTATAATTCCGGTAATCATATAAAAAGTTGTTGTTTTTCCTGCTCCATTTGGCCCAAGCAAACCAACTATTTCACCTTTGTGTACTTCGATATCCACATCGTCTACTACTTTTCTTTTTTTATAACTTTTACAAAGACTTTGAGCAACCAGACTTCTCAATTAATTTCTCCTTATTTATTATCTAATTTTATTGTTTATTTTTTGTTTTTGTATTCTATATATACATTCCCTTTGGCTTTGGCTTTTTTAGTATTCATATCATATACAGCTGTATCTGCGGTCACTATTCCATCCTTATTCTCTATCCTTACATTGTTAATAAGAGTAACAGTTCCGTCCTTTTTATTTATTTTTGCTTGCTCTGACCTAATCTCAGATATTTCTTTTTTAGTATCTATATTTTTTATGTAGACATCTCCGGTCAATGTAGCAATATCATTATTTATATTGGCGTTAACAATATTACCTGTCGCTTCAGTATGCCCATTTTTCTCATCATTTGTAATTATTTTAATATTATCCTTAGCGTATACGAGTTTTTTATCAAAATTATACTCTATAAAATCACCATAGAATTCTCTTTCTTTTTGTATAATTGCTACATTTTTCCGGATTTCGCTCCGTGTAGGAGTGTATTGGTCTCCTACTTTTTTAGCATATATTCTTACAAAGTCTCCCCTGAAATTTGTAATTTCATCATCCCTTTTCACATTTGCTTTAGCATTTCCTATAAAATCAATTCTCATTTCGCTCATACGACCATCGGCTTTTTCCGCCTCAAAATGATCTCCTTCTTCAGAATTAATAACAACTTTATTTCCATTAAATAATCCTGCCGACATATTATACAAACAATTAATGCCATTTATAGCATAATTTTCGTAATATGCTCTATATCCACCATAAGCTGCTATGATTTTACCTTTTATTGTATACTCTAATCTTTTCCCGTATAGTCTATTTTTAATGTTTATCGTACTTTCGACCTTGGCATTATTTACAAAAGCTATTTTTTCCATTTTAATAAAATATTCTATGTTATCACTTGAAATTAAATATTCTAAATACTTACCATCAACTTTATTTCCAAAAAATATTTCTTTTAAATTATCGTAAACTCCACCTTGCACTTTTCCATTGAATGTCTTATCTTTACTTTCTATTACGATTTCATTAGGGAAATATATTTTTTCAGTTTTCAAATCATAGTTTCCATCTATAGTTTTTGCTATTACTTGATCATTTTCCATGATAATATTTCCGGTTATCCTGATCTCAGTATCTCTTATAAATGTAAATTTTTCAGCGGTTATGACAGTGCCGTTTCTATCATTTTTCATAATGACTTGACTCTTGACATCCCCTACTCCTTCTTTCTCATTATATGATATGTCCTCACCGGTAATCGCATAATCTTTTCCCACAATTTTTACTATCCCGGTATCCAAAAACTCCCCGGTCAAATTATCATACGTCGCATCTTCACCAATATACGTCATATCTCTCTTTATCATATAAACATTATATGGTCCATCTATTTTAGATTTACCGGATGCTTCATTGTATTCTACATAATCTGCTGATAGTTTATAATTCTCGTTCTCTATTTGTACATTTTCACGCACTTTATAAATTTTATTTTCAACATTTCCATCTATTGTATTCCCTGCTACTCTTTGTTTTTTTACTTTATCAAAAATATATCCTTCGGATATGTATCCTACTTTATCGTTCAAATTATATTTGGCTTTGTTTCCCATACTTTGATATTGAGGTCCATCAAATTCGTATGGTTCTTCGATTATTACAACTTTTTTGACAGTATCATATCTCAATTTTTTAGTTATTAATTTCCCATCCTTTGATGTATATTCTACTTTTTTATTTTCATTGCAATATACTTCCAATTCATTGATATTATTATCAAAAGTAATTATATCTCCTGTCAGTTTATCACCATTAGTAGAAACAAGCTCCACATTTTCCAAAATATATAATTTTTTCTCTGATATGCTGTACTCACCATACCCTGCATTTATGTTGTACTCATCATTACCACCATATATTGATCCATACATTTTAACTTTATCGTCATTCGGTAATCTTTCGATTTTACTTGCGTAAATCTTATAATTCCCAGCTTCAAAAGATACATCATCTGTGATTGTAAATGAGCCATCATTTTCATCCAAGGACATTTTTTTCCCGATAAGTTTTATTGTTTTATAAAGCAAATAAAATTCATCATCACTTCTCATTGTTTTTGTATCTACATTATATACAAATTTGATGAATTCTCCTTCTATAACGTTATTACTACTATCATACCCCTCCAGTTTTATTTTTCCTTCAAGGGTAATTATTTTATTTGCTTCGTTATAACTTCCTTTATCTCCCGTAATTTGTATTCTATCATTTTCTATTATTATATCATTTTCTAAATCAATATAAGTGATTTTTGAATCGCTTTTATAATGTTTACCTGAAATTTTTAATTTTCTTTCTTGATTTATAGCGGTAATTCCAATATCTGATGTGATTTCATCCCTATCTTTTATATATTTTAACTGTTCAGATTCTATTCTCCATCCATTGTTGCTTACCCCAATAATATTATTATTTAATTCGAGGTTATTATTCTTATCAATATAAATATTGTCACCACTCAAAGTGGTATCATTCTTTAGAATAATAATTTTCCCAATCTCAAATCTGGTTTCCTTGGTTTTTATAAAATCAATTTGTTTTTTGGCTTCTACATGATAATCCTCATTGTCATAATTGACATCTATTGTCTCAATTTTTTGTCCAATATCATCTGGTAATTTCTCATCAGAAAAATAATTTAAATAACCCATTATTATAATTACAATAAATATTACAATATAGATAGTCTTTTTCATCATAATCTTCCTCATATTTCAAGATTTTTTTATTTCAAGATTTTTTTTATTTCATTCAATTTTATGAGTGCTTCAATTGGCGTAAGGGAATCCGTCTCTATATTTCTTAATGCAGATATAATCATTTTTTCTTGAATAATTCTCTCTTTTTCTAAAATTTGCTGCTTTTCTTTTTTTTCTTTTTCTATATCAATAAGTTCATTTTTTATGAGAAGACTTTCTTCATTGCTAAATAATAACATTTGTTTTCTATCTATGTTGCTTTCCATGAGTTCTTTTCTATCTTCCAATTTTTCTAATATTTCTCTGGATCTGTTCAAAATTTCTTTCGGAAGCCCTGCAAGCCTAGCCACTTCTATTCCATAAGATTTGTCTGCACCCCCCTTTACTATTTCTCTCAAAAATATAATTTCATTATCTGATTCTTTTACTTCTATTCTATAATTTGCTGCTTTTTCCAATTTTTCTTCTAGTTGTGTTAATTCATGGTAATGAGTAGCAAAGATTGTCTTTGCTTTTATTTTTTCATGTATATACTCTGTAATTGCAGTAGCCAAGGATATTCCATCAAACGTAGAAGTACCTCTTCCTATTTCATCCAATATAATAAAAGACCTTTCTGTTGCACTGTTTACTATATTAGCTACCTCACTCATTTCCAACATAAATGTGGATTGTCCGGTAAGCAAATCATCACTTGCTCCTATTCTGGTAAATATTTTATCCACAATCGGTATATTCGCATAATCAGCCGGTATATAGCTTCCCATGTGACTCATTATAATAATAAGAGCTATTTGCTTCATGTAAGTAGATTTACCAGACATGTTTGGTCCAGTTAAAATAATCATTTTTTTATTCTCGTTAAAATCCACATTGTTTTTTATATATTCCCCGATAGATATCAATTTTTCTACTACGGGATGTCTTCCGCCTATTATTTCCAGGTCATTCCTATCATTTAGGTCTGGTTTTATATATGAGTTTTTTATTGCAATATGTGCAAAATCGCTAATAACATCCAGATATGCTATTTTATATGCCAATTCTTGCAAAATGTTTTTATATTCCTTTATTTCATTTGTCAATTGTTTAAATATTTGATATTCCAAATCCTGTATTTTTTCATTAGCATATAAGATTTTGTGTTCCAATTCTTTTAATTCTTGCATAGTATATCTTTCAGCATTTGCTAGAGTTTGTCTTCTTATATAATCACTTGGGATTAATTTTTCATATGATTTCGTAATCTCTATAAAATATCCTGATATCTTATTATATTTTATTCTTAATCCTCTTATTCCTGTCCTTTCACGTTCTCTAGTCTCCATTTGTAGTAGATAATCCATACCGTTTTTCGCTATATTGTGCAGTTCATCTAATTCCTGGCTATATTCTTTTTTTATAAAATTACCTTCTCGTATAGAAAATGGCGGATCTTCTACGATAGCTTTCTCTATAGAATTTTGAATATATTCTAATTTTTCTATATTTATCATAAAAATTTCGCTATTATTTATTAGATTAACTGTTTCAATAGCATTTTTTATAGATGATTTCAATGCTATTAAATCTTTTCCATTTTCATTTCCCAAAACTAATTTTCCAATAATTCTCTCTATATCATATATATTTTTTAATTTATTTCTGGTCTCTTCTCGAATGAGTACATTATCTACAAAAAAACTAACATCTTTCTGTCTTTTTTTTATTTCATTCAAATTTAGAATAGGATTTTTTATAAATACTTTTAAAAGTCTGCTACCCATAGATGTCATACATTGATCCAAAATCCAAACTAAAGTTCCAATATTATTTTTTTCCCTATAATTTTCAAATATTTCCAAGTTTTTTTGAGTATTTAAATTTAATTCCATTATATTTTCAGAATTTACATAACTAATTTTACTTATTGGAAATTCTTTCCCTTTTTGCAGCTCTGATATATAATTAATCACTATTGCACTTATATTTATAGCATCATTTTTACTCAAAAGTCCATAACTTTCTAAAGAAATTATATTAAAATATTCTTTTAAATATTTTTCACTATTTTTTATCTCGCTTTGTTTACTTATACTTATGTTTTCTATAGATAGATGCCCTTTTAAGATACTATAATAATTATCATATGCTCTTTCTTCCATTAGGATTTCTTTAGGTTTTATTTTATTTATTTCACCTAATAATCTGAACATTACATCTTTACCATAAAATTCACTGGTTTTAAATTCTCCAGTGGTTATATCCACATAAGCTATAGCGCATATATTATCTTCAATTTTTATCCCCATAAGATAACTATTATTTTTATCATCTAAATACTCGCTATCTATTACAGTTCCTGGCGTTATAATCCTGATTACTTCTCTTTTTACGATTCCATTAGCAAATCTAGGGTCTTCTGTTTGCTCACAAATAGCTACTTTATACCCTTTATTTATAAGTTTTGCGATATAAGATCCGGCAGCATGATAAGGAATCCCAGCAAGTGGGACATCCACTCCTTTTTCTTTGTTTCTTTTAGTCAGGGTCAACCCCAATTCCTTAGATGCCGTAACAGCATCCTCAAAAAACATTTCATAAAAATCTCCCAATCGATAAAAAAGTATATTATCCATATTTTGAGCCTTTATTTCTTTATATTGTTTCATAAGTGGTGTTTCATTTATCATTTATTTTTACCCCTATCATTCCCCATAGTCAGATATTATTGCGTGTTCTCTCTATATTCTTCCAGTAATTTTATAATTTCAGAATATTCCAAAATATGATTTATTTTATCTTTTAAATAGGAGCTATTCTTTATCCCTTTTAGATACCAACAAATATGTTTTCTTAGCTCAAATACAAAATTTTTATCCGGGTTTTCTTCCTTTATTCTTTTGGTATGCAATATTGCCATGTCAATTTTTTCTTTTTGTGTAACAGGGTTAATTATCTCTCCATATTCAAAATATTCTCTTATATCCCGTATCAACCAAGGATTTCCTAATATTCCCCTAGCCAGCATAACACCGTCAACACCAGAATATTTCACTTTTTCCAAGGCATCCTTTGCTGTAAATACATCCCCATTTCCTATTACAGGAATGTTTATATTTTCTTTTAACTCTTTTATTATATCCCAATTGGCGACTCCACCATACATCTGTTCTTTTGTCCTACCATGAATAGTTATATGATGACATCCCACATCTTCGGCTATTTTTCCTATTTTTAAAAAATTTTGTTCTCCTTTATATCCACATCGGATTTTTATAGATAAATTTGTTGTGTCTTTCAATGTTTCTCTCGTTTTGAATAAAATCTTTTTTATTAATTCCGGATTTTCCAAAAGTGCTGCTCCATTTCTACTATTTACTACTTTTTTCATCGGGCATCCGGCATTTATATCTATGTTTTGTACCCCGAGTCCTTCTACATATTTGGCACTTTGAGCAATTATTTGGGGGTCATGTCCAAATAACTGTACACCATCACCTTCATGCAATCTTAAAAGTAAATTAATTGTTTTTTTGTTAAAATTTTCCATTGCATTTACGCTTACCATTTCTGTATAAATCATGGAAGGTGAAAATTCTCTTAAAATGCTCCTATATGTATAGTCTGTCACTCCAGCCATAGGTGCAATATATATTTCTATCATATTTTATTTTTCCTCATAATTTTTGACGATACTAACTATAAATTTTAACATATTTATCAGATTTTTTCAATAATTAATATATATTTTCTAACTTATATAGAAAGAAATAAGGGCTATCATTTCTTTTTAATAACCCTTAATATTTTATCTATCTTTGCGTTAAAATTTTGCATCCTCTGGTATTTTTTTCAAAAATTCATCTAAGCTCTCATTTATTTGTTCGTTAGAGCCAAACTTTCTTATGCTGACTTGATTTTTTTCTACTTCATTTTTGCCAATAATCAATTGTACCGGAATCTTATATTTTCCATTGGCTTCTCTTATTTTATAACCGATAGTTTCAGTTCTATCATCTAATTCAACCCTTATATTTCTATTTATGAGCTCATCATAGATCTTTTTAGCATAAGGTATTACTTCATCATTTAATGTCAAAATTTTAACTTGTACCGGAGCCAACCATAAAGGAAATGCACCGGAATAATGTTCTATTAAAATCCCAATAAATCTTTCTATAGAACCAAATAATGCTCTGTGAATCATAACAGGTCTCTTCTTGCTTCCGTCCTCAGATATATAACTCATATCAAATCTTTCCGGCAAATTCATATCCAATTGGATAGTTCCACATTGCCAAATACGTCCCACCGAATCTCTTAATTTGAAATCAAGTTTTGGTCCGTAAAACGCTCCGTCTCCAGGGTTTATTTTATATTCAAATCCTGCTTTTTCGCAAGCTAATGCCAATGCTTTTTCTGCTTTATCCCAAGTAGCTATTTCGCCTATATATTTTTCTTCAGGTCTTGTTGACAATTCTATATTGAATTTTAAATCAAACTTTTCATAGACTTTCTTATAAAGAAGTATTACCCTACAAATTTCATCTGTTATTTGTTCTTCAGTCATATACACATGCGCATCATCTTGAGTGAATGTACGTACTCTAAATAACCCACTTAGCGCTCCACTTGCCTCATGTCTATGCACCAATCCGAATTCTCCCATTCTAATAGGGAGTTCTTTGTATGAATGTATGTTATTTTTATATACTAATATTGAGCCCGGACAATTCATAGGTTTTATTGCGAATTCTGTCTCATCAATACTAGATGTATACATGTTCTCTCTATAATTAAACCAATGTCCTGATATTTCCCATAGTTCTTTATTCAGCATAATAGGAGTTTGTACAAATTCATACCCTGCTTTTGTATGAACATCTAACCAGAAATTTTGTAGGGCATTTCTTAAAGCCATACCTTTTTGTAACCAAAAAGGAAATCCTGGTCCGTACTCACTAATCATAAATAAATCCAATTCCTTACCCAATTTTCTATGGTCACGCTTTTCAGCCTCCTCCATCATTTTTAAGAAATCATCCAATTTTTGGTTATTTGAAAAAGCATATCCGTATATTCTCTGTAACATCTTATTTTTAGAGTCTCCTCTCCAATAAGCTCCTGCTACAGCTTTCAATTTAAACGCTTTTAAATAAGAAGTAGAAGGCACATGTGGGCCTCTACATAGATCAATAAAATCTCCTTGGGCATAGAAAGATAAATTTTCTCCCTGTGCGATCTCTTTTATTATTTCGACTTTATATTCTTCACCGGCTTTTTCAAAAAATTTGATTGCTTCTTCTTTAGATATTTCTATTCTTTGGATTTTAATGTTTTCTTTTGACAATTTTTTCATTTCAGCTTCTATCTTTGGAAGATCTTCTTCTGTAAATTGTTCTTTTGGGTCAAAATCATAATAAAACCCATTCTCTATCGCAGGTCCAATAGCAACCTTAGTTCCCGGGAATAATCTAACCACCGCTTGAGCCATCATATGAGCTGTCGAATGTCTTATTATTTCTTCTCCCTCATCACTATCCCCCAATATAAACTCCATATCTGTACTCTTTGTATCATTATCCAAGATTGTTGACATATCCACAGCCTTACCTGCGATTTTTGCTGCCACAGCATCTTTTATTATATTTTCTCCCCTATCTTTGGCTATGGAAAACATATTCATACCCTTTTCATATATTTCTTTCATTTATTCCTCCTAAATTATATTTTATTTTTTAATCATCTTCTATTACTTTTTCAGGTTTTATACCATCAAACAAATAAGTTTTTGGAGATACCTTTCCATCCGATTTCTTTTCTGCACCTACACCAAATATAGGATTGGTTGGAAATGCAAGAAGTTTAAATTGTAATCCAACTTTCCATTCATAGTCTTTAACAGACGAATTATATCCGTTTTCATAGGCAACTGACCATTGATAATAGCCAAATTCTTTCCCTATTTCTACTCCCATTCCTTCCAGTGCATTTTTCTTTTTATTATTTGCATTCAATCTTTCATTTATATTTTCATAGAATTTACCATAAGTCTTGACTTCCCACCCTTGACTAGGCTTGCCGATTTTTGCATGAAAGGATATCTTATGTTCTCTATCTATTTTATTCCATTTAGTTCCTTGCCATCCATTGTTTATATCGACTGTATATCCTATTCCCACTCGTTTGTATGAGTAGAATATTCCTCCATTTATTTCTTGCAGTGATCTGAAATAATCCCCGGTTCTATCATATCTGGTTATATTTCTTTCACCTCTCACCCATATTCTGAAGTTTTTCTTATAATCGCCCAATGAATATCCTTCATCCCTTATTCTATCAATGTTAAAATTAAGCATGTTTCGTTTATTTTTTCTATCTTGTAAAATATTTTTTATCCTATCCAATTCATTTGTAGTTAATTCGTTCGTATTTTTATTGTATTCTAATTTACCGTAACTCTCCAAATCCTTTTCCGTCAATCTATTATCTATGTATTCAAAAGAAAGATAGAGCTCATCTACATCCGAAGAATTATACCTTTTCCCACCCAAAAGCATATTTTTACTACTTTCTTCTCTATGTCTATATGTGCCATAGGACAATGTATATCGTCTTTCGATTTCCCCGGCATCTATATATCTGACATAATAACTTTGATTACTCACATTCAATTCTTTGATTCCCGATGTTCTATTGTATCTATCATCATTTCCAAAAGTGTATCTCAAAATAATCTGGTCATCGTTTGAAAATTTATAATTATATGTGTATGTATCCATTTTTATTGTTTCTTTGGCATCATCTATGTTCTTCATATTTGTAAGATTCGATTTTATTACGTTTCTTACATAACCAAAAGTATGATTTCCATAATTATAATTTCCACCATAGCTATCATAGGTCAAATAATTATAATTTTTATCATCCAATCGTTCATCAGTAAAATGCCTATCGTCTTTATAATAAACATATATTTTTCTTTTATCATCTATTTGAAAATCTAAGCTATGTTTTATAGTTTTATTGTTAGTGTTTTGATTAATTGCCGGGTTTGTAGCTTTTTTGTAATCTACCGTGTATTTTGTAAGAGTATTGCCGAGCTCCATGTCGATATTATCAATTATTTGAAAATAATTATCCTTTCCTTCCAATCTTATTTCTTCAGCACTTGCCGTTCTACCACTATCTTTAATCAAACTTCCAAATTTTATATTTCCATTATCATATTTATATTTTTGATAAGTTATAAAAAAATCATTCTTTAAAGAAAAATCAATACTTCTTCTTTCTTTATTAGAATTATTATATAGCTCAACTACATGGTTTGCATTGATTATGCTCCGTAAAGTCGAATCTTCGCCGGTAGCATATACATTCAGATACGGATTGAACCCTTTTTCATATTTATCATATCTGAAATCTGCTGATATTGCCAATTCTCCAAATTTTTTCAACGAAATCATATTTTTTTCTAATAAAACCTCATAAAATTTTGAATCGTTTATATATTTTCTTGTGGTATTGTCGTAAAGTCCTTCTCTTGTTAAAAATTCCTCCCTTGTCTCACCGGAAGATACTTGTATTTTTATTTCATCATTATAAACAGTCAAATATCCTGTTACTTCTCTAAAATCTTTATATACAATATTTTCATACCTATTATATTGTATATCTCTTAAATTTTTGCTGTCAATACGCCCCGACCTAAGTGAATCGTTCCCTAAATCCAACTCTCTCAAATATTCTTTGACATCTATTCCGCCTTTTAGTGTATAGTCATCACTAATACTATATTCACCAAGGGAAATTCTCAAATCTTTACTATCATATTTGGTATATTCTCGAACCATTGTCGGATTGTAAGAATATCTAAATTTTGTTCCCAGAATTGAGTCCACAGTTACTTTAGAACCCAAGTTAGGATCTCTTTCATAAAATTCTAGAGGTCTATATTTATCTTCATTTTTTTCATCATAGCTAAATCCAATATTATATTTTTTTTCAAAAATTTCAAATCCAAAATTTTCTGCTCTAGATTTATTATCATCTCGAACAGAACCGGGATCCATATCATATAAATATTGATAATATCCTCCTATTTTGTATTTATCATTATCTTTGTATAATTCAAAATGAGAATACAGATCATTATCTATATTCGAACCATAATCTATATCATCTATCAAATCATATACCATTAAAGCGTAGCTTTTTTTGTTATCTGTCAGTTTTAATACACTTTTTAGTGAAATATCTTTATTTTTTCCAAGTTTAGTCAGATCGGCATCCAAGCTGTAAAACCCTATATTATCATCATATTTGGGTCTCTTAGTCTGTACAGCATCCACAGGATTATCGAACCAATTTCTTCCTTCATAATCATTTATCAACTTATCCAACTTTGGTATCATACTCTGTGTTCCGTATATAGAGTTAAAATGAAACTTTCCATAATCTCCGTCATATTCGTGGCTATAGTTAAATCTATATCTTTTATTCTTTTGTTCATATTCCAAAGGATCTGTATATTTCAAATCTTTTTTTACTTTAGAATATATAAGAAAATCATCTATATTCAATTTTGAAGTCCCAAATTTTTCTGTTTCATACCAATTTTCCCATCTTCCGATCAAAAGTCCCATGGTATCAGCAAATTTTGGGGCAAATCCCCCTTTATACTTACTATCCTTATTTCCATATAATACTCCCCAACTTACTTGCCAACCATAGTAGCTGTCAGTTGTCCATTTTGGGAATAGAGGTACTTCTGAACCTCCTCTTATGTTCATTCTATACCATGGAAATGTAAATGGAGTCCTATCCTTGCTTCCTTTATAAAAATCACTATTTCTCAATGTTATATGTTTATCCGGAATTATTACTATGGACTCTGATAAGAAATGATACCCCGCCCGGGTAAATTCACTCGTTTCAGCTACCTTAAAGTCTGTTGTTATTCGCCCGTTTCTTAGTACTATTTCCCCATTTTTGTATTCGATTTTATCTCCGCCAAAATAAACTCTAGTATTTGGCTGTTCAGCTAATGTTATTTTACTCAAATCAATATACCCAAAAGCATTGTAAAATGTTCCTTCATCTCCATTTACAGATATTTCACCATTTTTCGCTTCTATTTTTACTTTCCCGAAGACATCCTCTCTCTCACTTATAAAATAATCATCTATATAAATTTTATTTTCTTTTTGGTCTCTTCTCACTTTGAATGCTTTTACTTTCATTCCTTGATAATTTAAGTTTACGCCTTCAGCAGCCTTAATAATATCTTGTGAAAAATCAATTTCAATCTCTTCAGAGACACCAAAAACACCCTCCTCATTTTGAGAAGAATTTGTTTTTATCATTAATTTTCCCTTTTCTAATCCTGTTTTTTTATTTGCACCATATAACGAGGCTATACAAAAAAAGAAACAAAGTACTTTCAATCTAAAGTTTATATCCAAGATCATGCCTTCTTTCTATTTATTTTTTTACCTTGCTAATAATTATACCACAAAACATTTATTAATGAAAGGTATCTAATAGAAATTTCTATAAAAATACAGTATAGCCTTATCGCCCTATACTGTATTATTTTCTTGATATATTGAAATAATTTCTTTTAGTTGATCTTTTGACATGATTCCATTTAACTGTTTAATTTTTTTTCCTTCTTTTAAGATAACTATCGTCGGTATACTTTTAATTTCAAATTTACTCGCTAAATCTGGGTTATTATCAACATTTACTTTATATATTCTTGTTTTAGTCTCATTAGATAATTCTTCTAATATCGGACTAAGCATTTTGCATGAACCACACCAATCAGCCCAAAAATCTAATATAATCATATTTTTTAATTTAGAAATTTCAAAATTATAAGTTTTATCATTAAGATTTATAAGACTTTCCATACCTAACCCCCCTCTATATTTAATTTTCTTTGTTAAACAAACCCAAAATATAAATATTTGTTATATATTTGGGGTTTCTATATATTTTACAGTTAAAAACATAAAAAGGCAAGTTATTTTGATTTAAATATTCTCTATTATTTTATTTTTATTTTAGTTTTATTTTACTTTCTGTTTTAGTTTTTGTTTTATTTTAAAACTTTAATCTATTTTTTATGAACACTTTTAAAAAATTATATCTTTTTTTTTGTTATATTTTTTCAAAAAAAAAATTTTTTTTATATTTCTATTTATATACATTACGTTATTTTTAAAAACATTTTTTTATTTTGCTTAATTATTTTATTTATTTTTTTTTATAATGTTCCGATTTTTCATCTTTCATTCTTTCAGCTTGAGGTTTATTCATATAAAAAGCTTCTAATGTGTATAAATTATCAGCCATTTTTTGAATAGCCATTTTTCCTACAATACTACTTTTAGGAATAGAATTCACATCAGAAAATATTATTTCATTTCCATTAAAATAATTATGGATAAGGTCTTTATTATTTATAGCCCCATCACCTACAAAAACATAGCTTTTATCCCTATTCAAAACCTCAAAAAAATTTGTTATATCTCCTACAGAATATTCCATATCTCTGACGATATTTTCTTTATTCTGATAATGATATTTAGAGTAATACGCCCTATTATTTTTAGCATCTATCATTGGAATTATTTCTTCTTTTCTATATTCACATAGATTAGCAATCATATCCAATTGATTCATACCCACTATTTCCTTATCAAGCGAATATGCAAGCCCTTTTGCAACTGCTATTCCTATTCTTATCCCTGTAAACGACCCGGGGCCTACAGTAACAGCGATTCTATCCACATTATCAACTTTATACCCTGTCAGTAGAAATATTTGTTTTATTAAATTCATAATAATGGCCGAATGATTAGTTCTGGCATTGATATTTATTTCTCCCAATAATCCATCTTCACTATGATATAAGGCCACACTGCCTATCTTTGTTGCTGTATCAATCGCTAAAACCAACATATCTAAGCATCTCCTCTTCTTTTTTATCTTCCCCGACTTTCTTTTCTCCGACATATGAAAGTGTGACATAACGTTTCTCATTATCCAAATCATCTGTATATTCAAATAGCAATTCTATATATTCTTCCGGCAATTCGCTTTTTATCAGGTCTCCCCATTCTATAACGGAAATTCCATCTCCTCTTATATAATCTTCATATCCGATTTCATAGACTTCCATTGGGTCAGAAATTCTATACATATCAAAATGATATAATGGAAACCTCCCACCATAGTATTCCAAGACATAGTTAAATGTTGGACTTTTTATATTGTCTGTTATTCCTAAAGATTTAGCAAATTCTTTTGTAAATGTTGTTTTACCTGTCCCTAAATCTCCGATTAATACCAAAACATCGCCACTTTTGACATATAATCCAAGTTTTTTGGCTAATATATTTATATCATCAAATTTTAGAATTTTTCTCATCTAATTTCCTTTTAATATTTTTTTAATATTTTATTTATCTGATTTTATTTTATTAACTATGGTTGTTGTGGATTTTCCCTCTATAAATGGTAAAATTCTGACCTCTCCATTATTTTTTTCCACAATTTCAGTTTCAGGTAACTGATCTTTTGTATAATCTCCTCCTTTTACGTGAATAGAAGGTTTTAATTCATCTAAAATTTCTATTGGAGTGAGTTCATTAAATATTACAACAAAATTTACCGGTTTCAGTCCGTCTATTATCTCAGCTCTATCCATTTCACCATTTATTGGCCTTGTACTTCCTTTTAATTGTCTGACAGACGTATCGCTATTTATACCCACTATTAAGACATCACCTTGATTTTTGGCTTCTTCCAAATATCTTAAATGTCCTACATGTAATATATCAAAACATCCATTTGTAAATACTACTTTTTTTCCATTTTTTTTTAATTCTCCAACCAGTTCAATTGCATTTTCTCTATCCAAAATCACAATTTACCCCCCTAAAGGATATTTTCAAAATAATTCCTCATATTATTGTATCTTCCTATAAAATCAAATATTATTTCTCCTGTTATACCCCAAATCACATCGCAATTATATTCCCAAAAATATATTTCTCTTTTATATCCCTTCCAAGGTTTACGATAACTATCCGGAATATTTTTTATTTGCATAAATTTATTTGGAGTGTGATTTAATTGAATTTTTTCTATTTGAGGCGGAGTATTGAAAAAAAATTCGAGCGGTACACATAAAATCCTTTCAACTTCGCTCTTTTGTGGGTTCAATTCTTCCAGTTTTTTTATATTTATCAATCCTAAATAGCAATGTATAATCATCCCATAAGGATTGGTTTGTATCCCGTATTTTCCGATTATATCTATTTTTTCTCTTGGTATTCCCAATTCTTCCATTGTTTCTCTTATAGCAGATTCTTCGGGATTCTCATCAAATTCTTCTATTTTCCCTCCGGGAAACGAAATTTCTCCTCCCTGTCTTATTCCGATTGCCCGTTTTTCTAATATGAAAGAAGGTTTCTCGTCTATTTCGCATATACCGATAAAAATAACATAATTATCAAATTTCTTACCGGATAATATATAGTTTTCATCTTCAGTCATTTTTTTAAAAATTTTGTAATCCATAATTTAATAACTCCTCAAGATAACATATCGAAATATACATATCAATATGCTTTTATATTATTTATTTTGTTCCGAATATTCTATCTCCACAATCACCAAGACCTGGATAAATATAACCATTTTCATTTAACCCTTGATCTATTTTGGCAGTGTATATATCTACTTCCGGATGCTTATTTAATAATTTCGATAATCCTTCTGGTGCTGCGACCAAGCACATAAAAATAATATCTTTTACTTTAAATTCTCTCAGATAATTGATTGCAGCTACAGCAGAACCCCCAGTTGCGAGCATTGGATCTATGACTATAACTTTTCTTAAGCTTATATCTTCAGGAAGTTTGCAATAATAATATACCGGTTCCAATGTTTTTTCATCTCTATATACTCCGATATGTCCGACTTTAGCAGTCGGCAACAAATCCAGTATGCCGTCTACCATTCCCAATCCGGCACGTAATATTGGTACAATTGCTACTTTTTCTCCCAGAGTGTAGCCTTTCATTTTCATCAAAGGAGTCGTTACTTCATATTCATCGACTTTCAATCCCTTTGTAGCCTCATAAGTCATAAGTTTCGCTATTTCATTTAGATTTTCTCTGAATGATTTTGTATCCGTTTCGACACTCCTCAGTATTGTTAACTTATGTTGTATTAACGGATGGTTTATTTCTATGACTGCCATTTTTCCTCCTTTTTTATCCAAATCTTATTTATCAATACCATATACACTTGTTTATTTAATTTATTAATATTTTTCATTTTTGATATTTTTCATTTCCTAATATTTATTATATCATAAAATTAAAATTTGTTTATGCAAAATTTACAAAAAAATTCAAGAAAAAAGACGGTCTAAAGTAAACCGTCAAATAAGTTATTTATCGTTTCTATTATATTTTTTGTTAAATTTATCAACTCTTCCGGCAGCATCAACAAATTTTGCTTTACCAGTATAGAATGGATGACATTTAGAACATACTGCTAATTTTATTCCGTCTTTTCTACCATAAGTCGACATTATTTGAAATTTTTCTCCACAAGAACATTCCACTTCTACTGAATGATAGTCTGGATGAATTCCCTTTCTCATTTTTTCACCTTCCCACTTTTCTATAAAACTTGCAATCTATTATATCATATATTGTCTATCTTTACAACTTTTTTATTTTTCAATTTTCAATAATTATTGCAATCTATAATCCTCCTGCTAGAAAAAAATTTAAGTATACATTTTTAAAATTTTAGTTTATAATGTTAATGAAGATTATTCTGGTAAAATAAAATTTTGGAGCGACATCATGAAAAAGAAAGTCTATGGTTATTTTCTGGAAAATGAAAATATTTCCGGAATAACCCATTCTTGGGAAGAATGTAAATCCTTTATAGAGGGTAAAAAATCAAGATATAAGTCATTTGACGATATAAAAGATTGCGAACTTTGGCTTGCTAATGGAGCAAAATATGAAAAAAAACCAAAAAAAGAAGATATATACAAGACACTGCCTGATGGCATATATTTTGATGCGGGCACAGGTCGTGGTAATGGAGTAGAGGTAAGGGTAACCAATAACTTTGGTATATCCTATATAAAAGAAAATTTTCATTCTTTTCAAAGAAATGAATTTAATAATATCATACTCGAACATAACAAAACAAACAATTTCGGCGAACTTTTAGGACTTACTATAGCTCTCTCTTTTGCAAAGAAAGAAAACATCAAAAATATTTACGGAGATAGCTATTTAGTTATAAAATATTGGTCTAAAGGCTTTTATAATTCTGAAAATTTGGACGAAGATACTATAAAACTAATAAAATATGCAACAACTGCACGAGCTCAATTCGAAACAAACGGCGGACAAATAGCCCATATTTCTGGAGATATAAATCCAGCTGATATAGGATTCCATAGATAATTTATAAATTTAGGAGGAACCATGGAAGCTTTCAAAGTTTTTGGCCTACAACATATTTTAGTGATGATATTTGGTTTAATTGGAATTTTTATAGCTCTTTTTATTTCGAACATTAATTATAGACTGATTCCAAAAATTATGGGAACTTTTATTTTGTTCATAAAACTTGGCGAATTGGCTTATAGACATATTATAAATAAAGAGCCCATCTATAATTTGTTGCCACTTCATCTATGCAATTTGGCTCTAATCATCGCAATATTAATAATGGTATTTGGAATAAAATCTCTGTTCCAAGTCTTATATTATTGGTCAATTGGGGCAATTTTTGCTATTCTCACTCCCGAGGTAAATGCACCATTACCAAATTTTGTTACAATAAGTTTCTTTGTAACACATTTATTTATTTTGTTTGCACCTTTATGTTGCATATTTATATTTAATCTCAGACCTACAAAATCTGGTATATGGGTCTCTGTCCTTACCTTAAACATAATTTCTTTAATAGTTTATTTTATAAATAACAAATTAGGAACGAATTATTTATACATCAATAGAATTCCTGAATTTACTTCACCATTACAATATTTTGGTCAATGGCCATACTACCTGATAGTATTAGAAGCTATTTTCTTAATATTGGCTCATCTGATGTATTTACCTTTCAGAAGACGTCGTTCTCATTATATATCAAAAAAATGGTAAAAGGCTTCGAAAGAGCCTTTTTTTCATTCCACTTCAACAATTAATAAATCATTCATCATTTTTAATTTGTCGTATAACTCTGCTACAATTCTTACTTTATACGAGATTTTCTCATTATACCCTTTTTCTAAAAACTCCACATTTTCATTTTTTAGCAAATTATCAATGTCGTCTATCTTATTATAAGGAAATTCCAGAATATAACTTTTCTTTTCTATATAATCTACTATTTCTCCCTCCACAATAGCTAATTTTGCTGTTTTGGCATAATTTCTTATTAAACCGTTAGCTCCTAATTTTATTCCCCCAAAATGTCTCGTAGCAACCACAACTATATTATATACTTCTGTATAAGTTATCACATCCCCCATTGCTTTCCCGGCTGTGCCACTTGGTTCTCCGTCATCATCCCATTTAAAATACTCCTGTCCATTATCTATTACCCTATATACGCTGCAATTATGTGTGGCATCTCTATTCAGATTTTTAATTTGCAGTATAAAATTTTCAGCATCTATTTTATTTAAAATTGGTTTTGCATATCCTATAAATTTAGATTTTTTTTCTTCAAAATTTATACTACACTCCCTTTTTATGCTTTTCATAATATGACCTCTATAACTTTTTATTATTTATTTTATTATTTTTCATTTTTATATTTTAAATAAAATACCGATATAAATATAATCAAATAAAACCCTATTATTAACAATAGTGATATTTCGATATCGCATTCTACGGTTAAATATGGGATTTTACTAAAAAGTAAAAGCATCCTATAAAAAATATTATATATTATCTCAAGAAAATATAATATCATAAATCCCAACCCAATATTTTCCAGCATCAATCCAAGAAATGCTATTGTTATATATATGCTCCCTACAGGCATTATCAGCATATTTGTAAAAAATGATAAAAATGGAACTTTCTCGAAATCATAGGCAATTAATGGAGTCAAAAATAATTGAATCGTCCCTGAAAGTATTACAAAATTTATAAGTTTTGATTTCCCAGTGTATAAATATTTTTTTATAATCGGTACAATAGAAATTATTGCAAATGCAGCAAAATACGAAAGTCTCAACGAAGATTCTTCCATTGTAAGAGGATTTAGAAATATACTTACAAAAAAGCTAAAGGTCAATGATTTTTCTATATCTACATTTTCATAACATAATTTCCCTATTAGAGATATCAACACCATTGTATAGGCTCTAGTCAAAGAAGGTGAATTTTTGACTCCCAAAAAATATATCGTAATACTTACCAATATGAGGAAATATTTTTTTTCTTTTTTTACAGGTATTTTTTTA
>JAITPM010000052.1 GCA_031289425.1 Fusobacteriaceae bacterium | reverse complement strand
TGATGAAGTAGACAAAGAAAAATTTATATCATCTATTAAAGGTGAGCTAAATTATGTAAAACTTAAATTTTCATTAAAATTATTATCCGAATTATTATATAAAACTTATAATAAAAAAGTAATAATTCTAATAGACGAATATGATACCCCGATTATTTCTGCTTATGCAAATAAATATTATGATAAAATTATAGATTTTTTTAAGAATTTTTATAGCTCAGCATTAAAAGATAATGAATATTTACAATTTGGTATAATGACAGGAATAATAAGGGTTGCAAAAGAAGGTATTTTCTCAGGTCTGAATAACCTTGATGTCTATACTATATTAGATGAAAAATTTTCGGATTTTTTTGGTCTTAAAGAAGATGATATAGATAATGCATTAAAAGAATATAAGTTGTTGGACAGTATTGACGACGTAAAAAAATGGTACAATGGATATAAATTTGGTAATTATGACATATATAATCCATGGTCTATAATAAAATATTTAAATACTAAAAAATTAGGAGCATATTGGGTAAATACTTCTGATAATTATCTTATAAATGAGGTCTTGGATTTATCAGATGAGGATATTTTTAGTGAGCTTATGAATTTAGTTAATAATTCTGTTACGGAACAATATATAGATGAAAGTATGACATTTGATAACCTTTCCATTCAAGATAGCCTCTGGACATTATTACTATCAGGTGGATATTTAACTATTAAAGAAAAAATAGAAACTGGGATATATTTGTTAAAGATTCCAAATAAAGAAATCTATTCATTTTTTAAAGATATTTTAATTGAAAAATTTGATAAAAAATATACATAAATTAAAAATTTTCACCCATCCTGATAACAAAGACGTCGTGAAATCTTTGAAGCCGTATTTTTTACATGCTCAGAGACCGCTTTTATTCTATCAACTGTCAAAATCAGAGCCATCAGATTATACTGATTCTAGAGGGAAAAAACGAACTATCTTTTCGCAATTAATAGTTCGCTCACGCATCTGCGTCCGCCTCCATCTGCACTTATCATTCGTGTCGCCGTTATACGGAATATGTCGTGCTTCGCATAAAGTTCGTCGAAGAAGTTGTCTTGCTCGTCGGTGTTCTTAGGGTCGGAGTTGCTCACAGCGAACAGAGCCCCTTTAGCTGCAATTTCGTCAATAAAATTTGCAAGTTCAGTTTGTTCCTTGTCACCGAAGCCATTACTTGCATACGATGTGAAGTTTGAGGTCGCTGTCAGTGGGCGGTAGGGTGGGTCAAAGTATGCGAACGTCTTATTATCAATGAACTCGCACGAAGCTTTATAGTCAGCATTGTGAATCTGAACGTTATTCAATACCGCAGACACTGCACGAAGATTTTTAGCATCACAGATTGTCGGGTTCTTGTAGCTGCCTTGTGGGACGTTAAACTCGCCTTTAGAATTGACACGATACAATCCATTAAAACAAGTATGATTTAGTAAGATGAACAGCGCAGCAATCATAACGCTTGTATCAAAATTCGCCTTGAGTTGGTTGAATTGCGAACGTTTATTGTAGTAGTAAGCCTTGCGGTCGTCAGTAGAAAGCTGAAGATATTCGTTCTCAATTCCGTAAAGTACCTCAATCAAAGTGCTCACGTTGTCTCGAATGTTAATGTATGTAGCGATAAGCTCGCGGTTGACATCGCTGATGTAAACTTCCTGCAAGTCAAAGTTCGATAGCACGTCGAACAATACTGCACCGCCACCAACGAACGGCTCAGCATATTTTGTTATATTTTTACCTAGCTCAATTGGGTACTTAGCTCTGATTTTATCCAAAATTTGCCCTTTTCCGCCAGCCCACTTGATGAACGGGCGAATATTTATGTTTTTGTTCCTCATTGAATTTTCTCCTTAATTAGTTTAGCTTCTTTCATTGTTATTAAATTTATAAATTTGTAAGAGAGTATGTGATTTAAGTTGAATAAAATAGCAAAGAAATATAAATACATTTTAAAATTTCACCCATCCTGATAACAAAGACGTCGTGAAATCTTTGAAGCTGTATTTTTTACATGCTCAGCGACCGCTTTTATCCTATCAAATGTCAAAATCAGAGTAGGGCCGCTAGCACTCACAGCTGCGATAACTTCTCCTCTGTAATCATATATAGGTGCCCCGATGCAACGATTTCCTATGACGTATTCTTCGTTATCCATGGCCCAGCCATTGCTTCTAACTTCTCTTAGATGTTTTTTTAATTCTATAATTGATGTAATAGTATTTGGTGTATATTGTTCTAAAGGTTTTTCTTCCAAAAGATATTCTAAGTCATCTCCGGCAAGAGATGCAAGAAGGCATTTTCCCAGAGAAGAGCAGTATGCAGGGACTCGCAACCCTATCTGAGCATATAATCTGATATTTTTTGAAATATCCAATTTTTCTACATAGACTACATCATGTCTGTCCAGAATTCCAAGATGAACTATTAAGCCAAGGTCATCTCTTAACTTTTGTAAGAAAGGTCTGGCCTCAGTTTGTAACTCAAGATTATTTATATGGCTGCTGGCAATTTCGACTAATTTGACACCGATATGATAAATGCCACCTGATTCGCTTTTCTCAATATATCCCCTTTGACACATAAGAGAAAGTAAACGATAAACAGTACTCTTATGAAGACCGGTAGCAAGTGCTATTTCAGTGGGACCTTTGGCTTCAGAGGACTGTGATAAATATTCCAAAATCGCAAATATTCGATCTACAACGTGAACCAAATCATTCATACAGTCCACATCCTTTCTGGATATAATTATGTAAAGACTAATCTTTTAAATCTTCTAAATATTGAATTTTTTCACGAACTTTACTTCTATATTCGCTTATAATCGGAGCGTCTTCCAGTTTTTTTGGTCTAACTAATCTTTTATCTAATCTTTTAAAATCTTTTTCTAAAGATTTTCTATTTTTTTCTTGAATTTCATCATCTACTAAAGTATCAAATTTATCAGAAAGCTTTGTATATCTACTCTCAGCTTTTTCCGGAGTTATAGTGCAACTGATAAATAATGCAATTGTCATAATTAAAAATAAAAATTTTTTCATTTTAACAACTCCTATCTTATTTTTTTAAAATGGCGACCCCGATGTGGCTTGAACACACAACCTATTCCTTAGGAGGGAATTGCTCTATCCAATTGAGCTACGGGATCACTTAGGGCATATTATACTATATTTTGTACAAAAATAAAAGAAATTTATTAAATTAAAATAAAATTTTTTTAAATAATTACTTTTTTGATGGTCATTAAATGTTATAAAATCGGGGCAAGAAGCCTAAATACAGATTCTTTAAATTTTATCCAAAGACCTCTTTTGGAATATTGACTTTTGAATAGCCGGACACATAATCTTATATCGTTATTAAAAATTTTATAAAATTCTTCAACTATATATTTTTCATATATGTTTATATTCATCTCAAAATTTTGATAAAGACTCCTATAATCGAAATTTGCACTTCCAATACTTACTATTTCATCATCAGCTAAAATTAGTTTGGAATGAATAAACCCATTATTATATTTATAAATTTCTACGCCAAGGTCTAATAATTCTCCTGCAAAAAATTGATTTACCCATTTCATGAAAATATGATCAGATATATTTGGAATCATTATTTTTATTTTTACTCCAGAAGCTGCGGCAACCCTGATAGCTTCCAAAATAATCTCATCCGGTACAAAATAAGGGCTTTGAATGTATATATATTTTTGCGCCTCTAATATTATTTTTAAAAAATTATCTCTCATTGTACGAAATTGATAATTCGGGCCACTACTAACCACTTGTATATGAGTCCCATGTACTTCATTATCTTTAATCAATTGTTCTTCAACTTCTTCGTTGTACTTATAAGGAGCTTCAATAGGTGTATAATCTTTTTTATTAACAATTCCCCAAGAAAAATAAAATTCTTTTTGGAGCTCCAGTACACATTCTCCTAAAATCCGAACAGCGCTATCTCGCCAATTCCCCAAAGGACCTTTTCCTAAATATTCATCACCTATGTTAAATCCGCCGATATACCCTATTTTATCATCAATTATTGTCAATTTTCTGTGATCACGATAATTTACACGTAGGGTAGCAAGTTTTAAAAACAGAAAATGCCAAGGGAAAAATCTTTTTATCTCGCCACCGGCGTAGGTAATTCGATTGAGCATTTTGTTTTTGACACTACTGGCTCCATCAATTATGACTTTTACTTTTACGCCTTCTTTAGCTTTGTCCACAAGGATATCTACTATCTCATGACCGATTTTATCATATCGAAAACTATAATATTCTATATTTATTGATTCTTTGGCATCCAGTAAATCGGATTTCATCATATCAAAAAACTTATTACCGCTTGTTATTATTTTAATCGAATTTAAAGAAGTCAATTTATTCATAGATGAAACTTCAAGATATGAAATTAATTGCTTCCATTTAAATAAATCTTGCCTGTCGGAGGAATTTATTATTTTACGACTTTGAAAAAATTTCCATTTATAATATTTTTCGGCAGTTCTTCTTTTTTGAAACTTTAATCCCAAAAATATGTACAAGATAAAGCCTAAATACGGAGCTACCAGTAAGATTGTTATCCAAAATAAAGTATACAATGGATTTCTTTTTTCGATAAGTATAATAACAATTATGAAAAAAATATTTATATAAAATATATATTCTCTGAAAAAATAAATTGCTATACTCACAAGCCCCCCTTAAAAATATTATATGAACATAAAGTATTTTATAAATATTTATGTTAAAAATAATATATGCAGTTCTTATATATTATTTTATGCTAAAAGTTAAAAAAAATCAAGTTTTATAATTATAATTTCTTTAAAAGCAAATAAATTTGGATATTAATAAATATAGATAAAAGAAAAAAACAGGTATAAAAAAATTATTAATTTTATATAAATAATTTTTTTCAAATGATTTTAAACGATTGTAAAAAAAACAATAACCTAATATTATACACCAAAAATAAAAAAAAGTCAAAATTTTAAAAATTTATGTTGTTAAATGAATTAGAATAAGTTATAATTAAATAGATAAAGAACCTGAAAAATAAACATAAAAAATAATAGTTTTTATATAAAATATATTCAATTGAGTACGAGGTGAAATTTCTGGTGATAAAAAAATATAGTGAAAATCAAAAAAAGTATAATCTGTTTTTAGGAGATTTTTTTTGTAATATCATAAATATTCCTACTAGAGTCCAATTGGCGGAAAGATTTTTATCTGAATTTATGATTACTGAGGCGACCTATAAAAATGATGATGAAAATCTAAGAGGATATGTTGCCGTAAAGAATTCGCTTTCAGAAGTAACTCAGACTTATTTGGATAAAACAATAGGCCATAAGCCTGATATTATGCGAGTACTAAAGAGTAATTGTAATTCTAATAAAGTTACTAACCAATCAATTTTGGATGAAATTATATTATCAAAAAAATATTCTTGCATATTTTCAAATAATTATGATACTTATATAGAAACTTCAGAAAAATACAATATGTTATTAGATAAAATTTCTCCGTTTGATTTTGCCGAAAGAAAAACGGATAGGATAAAATATTATAAAATATTTGGAGACATATCTGATGACTATAAAATATTTGTCACTAGCCAAGATATGAAAAAAATGGTAAAGTTACCTTTTTACAAAAAATTTTTTGAAAGTTTAAGAAATGAAATAAAAATCAGACCAACTATTTTCCTAGGAGTAAATTTACAAGACCCTGATTTTTTGCAATTATTAGAATTTATATTTTTCCCAATGGATGAGCTTAATCAAAATATATATATGATACCTTCTAGCCCAATAATAAATGAAAATATAATAAGCTTGGTAAATAGATATAATATGATAACAATATCTTCGCCCGAAGGTGAATTAGTCAGAAATATAAATACAAACGGATTTGATGTAGAATTTTTAGCTAAATATTCTAGAAAAGTAGTTCCTTTTGAAAAGGGACTTTATGTAGTGGAAGGACTAGAATCAAAGGCATATACATATTATTATGAAAAAATAAAAAGCCCGGCAGACAGAAAAAATAAAGACGAAATAAAAGATAAAGAAATAAAAGATAAAGAAATAAAAGATAAAATAGAGAATAATACAAAAGACAAAATAAAAACAGATGAGGAAGAAGTATTAAAAACAGATAGTAAAACATCTGAAGGAAATATAATTTGGTACAAAATACCAGATATAGAAATAAAAACCAATAAAAAAGTCGATGGTTCGATTTTTGTTTCCGCAGAAATTGAAAAGTTGGCTCAAAAAATAAGTGACATGAAGGAGATAAGCGAGACAGAAGTAATAGAGGAAACAAAGGGAATAGAAGAGACAAAAGAAATAGAAGAATCAAAAGAAATAGAGGAAATAGAAGAATCAAAAGAAACAGAAGAAACTAATGAAATAAAAAAAATAAATATAGAAATAAGTCAAGAAATAAAAGAAGAAATAAAAGAAGAAATAAAAGAAGAAACAAGTAAAGAAATAAATAAAGAAACAAATGAAGAACAAAATAATAAAGAAATAGAAATAAAAAATGAAAAAGAAGAAAATGAAAAAGAGATAAACGAAAAAGAGCAAACTGAAGAAATAAAATTAGAAAAAATAGATTCAATTATAGAAAATACAGAAGCAGTGATAGAGCCGAAAGAAATAGAAAAAATGAAATTTTTACCAGTAGAAATTATAAAGTTAGAAAAATCGGAAATAAATCATCAAAATATTGAGAAAATAGAAAATAAAGAAGAAATTGAAAATATTAAAAAGAATGAGGAAATAGAAAGTAAAAAAGTAGAAAATAAAGAAGAAGAAAATAAAGAAGAAGAAAATAAAGAAGAAGAAACCAAAGAAGAAGAAAACAAAGAAGAAGTAGAAAATAAAGTGGATGCAAATGAAGAAAAAAATCATTCCGGAGAAGAAATATTACAATTAATTGATTTAGAAAATATAAAAGAAGAAAATTTTGATGAAATGATGAATACAACAAAGGCAGAAGAAATAAAATCGGTAGAAATTGAAGAAGAAAACATAGATTACAGCAGCGTTGCAAGCAACGTCCCAAAACCAGAAATCAAAGAAGAAAAAATCGAATCCGAAAATGTAATACCAGAAAGTAGTGGCGTTGCTTGCAACGCCTCAAAACCCGAAATCAAAGAAGAAAAAATCAAATCCGAAAATGTAATACCAGAAAGTAGTGGCGTTGCTTGCAACGCCTCAAAATCAGAAACCAAAGAAGAAGAACCCAAATCCGAATACATAGCACCAGAAACCAAAGAAGAAGAAATCAAATCCGAAAATGTAATACCAGAAAGTAGTGGCGTTGCTTGCAACGCCTCAAAACCAGAAATCAAAGAAGAAAAAATCGAACCCGAAAATGTAATACCAGAAAGTAGCGATATTGCAAATAACGCCCAAAACCCAGAAGAAAAAGCATGGACTTCTTTTGATGAAATTTTAAAAGACGCAGGAATGGATGTCCCTGATGAAGATGACGAAATTGTTATCGAAGAAGAAGATAAACGAGAAGACAAATGTTTTTACCCCAATATCGAAGAAAAAATTATAAATATTGAACAATTTAAAAAAGAAAGAATTTTTGGAAAAGAACTTACAAGAGATATGGTTCAAGAAATAAATAGCATCATAGAAAGAGAACAAAGCGGTGAGAGAGCAACACATATAATTTCCGGAGATAATTATGATATCGAAAGCAGCTTAAGTAAGAAATATGAGGCTCTAGGTCTTTATTATTTCCCCATCAGAAGTAAAAATTTGAAGGATAATATTGCTTATAATTCAGTAAAAAATATTGGATTTGCTGATATTATGGTAGGAGAATATACCGTATATAGTGCGAGCATCAAACTTTTCATATGCAGTAATACAAATGTACTAGAAATAAGAACAAAAGAATTTACATTGAGTATAGGAGTATTGAGCTCAGAAGAAAAGTTACTTACAAGAGCAAACGAATTCTATAAATATCAGATTTACAGTGGCCTTAAAAATTCAAGATTGGTCGCAGTAGTGAATATTTTGAAAGAATTTTTTAGTGGTGCCAGAGTAATGTTCAATTGCAAAGAGTATACGGGAGATTTCGAATATAATAAAGAACAAGAAGTACGAAAATTTAGTGTATTGTTGGACTCTATCAATGATTATGAGAATATTATAAATGATTTAAAATTACCCAAAGAAAAAAATATTTCTGAAATGAAAAATGACTTTTATACATTATTTTTGGTATCGTCCTTTTTACATGGAAATAGAGAATTGATAAATATAATTGATTTTGAAATACCAAATATAGATCATATAAATTCTGGAGATTATCTAATATTTGAAAAAATTCATAAACTTAAATTTAACGGAATAGGATTCGACATGAAAGAAGTTATTTCTTTAAAGGAACCGATAAATAAAAAAGAAATGATAAATGGAAAAATTATTTGCCAAAACAAAAAGATTGGAATTACATTGAAAAAGTTAGAAAAAGTTCAAGAAATGGTAAAAAATCAGTTTTAGTAAAATTTTGTTATGAGTAAAATCATCATTTACAAAAAAGTGTTTTTCATTGACAAAAGCTATCATTTGTGATAATCTTTAAGTAAATTAAAAAAACTTGTATATTTCTGTAATATGGACAGAAGTTTCTACAGTTAACCTTAAATTAACTACTATGAGTGAAAACAATATGTGGTGACTATCCAGTACATATTTTTATTATTTCACTTTTAGTAATTAAAAAAGGGAATTCTTCTGGAGGTTATTTAGATGCTATCAATAGATTTCAAAATCGGTATTTGTATGGACAATAAAAAAAATATGAAAAAATATAAAGTTAATAAGAATGTAGTCTGGATAAACGAAGTAAATAAAAATTTAGTTTGTGTATTAAACGTAAAAAACATGGTCTAAGTGTATACTTTATTAAGTTAGAGTAAACTTAGGCCTTTTAAATTATAAATATATGGAGGGAAATAATAATAATGAAAAGTGATATTCAAATTGCACAAGAATGTAAGATGGTAAATGTAGAGGAAATTGCTAAAAAAATAGGAATTGACCCTAACGACTTGGAACAATATGGAAAGTATAAAGCAAAGGTCAATTTAGATGTTTTAAAAAAATTAAAAGATAAAAAAGATGGTAAATTAATTTTGGTAACTGCTATCACACCGACTCCTGCCGGAGAAGGGAAATCGACGGTTACTGTTGGATTGGCACAAGGCTTAAATAAACTGGGAAAATTATCTGTGGCAGCATTGAGAGAACCTTCTTTGGGGCCTGTATTCGGAATAAAGGGAGGAGCTACAGGAGGCGGATATTCACAAGTTGTGCCGATGGAAGATATAAATTTGCATTTTACAGGGGATTTACATGCCATTGGAGTAACTCACAACCTGATAGCTGCTTGCATTGATAATCATATAAATTCCGGAAATGAATTGAATATTGATATTACCAAAATTACTTGGAAAAGGGTCGTAGATATGAACGACAGGGCTCTAAGGAATGTTATCATTGGTCTCGGAGGTAAAGCTAACGGAATACCTAGAGAAAGCAATTTTCAAATAACAGTTGCGTCAGAAATAATGGCTATTTTATGCTTAGCAAATTCTATTTCGAATTTGAAAGAAATGATAAAAAATATTATATTTGGATATTCAAAAGACGGGAAACCGCTTAAAGTTGGAGATTTAAAAATAGAAGGAGCTGCAGCGGCACTTTTAAAAGAAGCAATAAAACCAAATTTAGTACAAACATTGGAAAATACGCCGGCCTTTATTCATGGAGGTCCTTTTGCAAATATTGCTCATGGATGCAATTCTATATTAGCTACAAAATTGGCTCTGAAAACATCTGATTATGCTGTGACAGAGGCCGGATTTGCAGCAGATCTGGGAGCTGAAAAATTCTTGGATATAAAATGTAGAAAGGCGGGAATAACACCTAATTGCGTGGTATTGGTAGCTACAGTAAGGGCATTGAAACATCACGGTGGGGTAAAAGAATTATCAGTAGAAAATCTAGATGGGCTTTCTAAAGGAATTGAAAATCTAGAAAAACATATTGAAAATATGAAGAAATATGGATTACCTGTGGTAGTAGCCATCAACAGATTCGTATCAGATACAGAAAAAGAATTAAAGTTTATAGATGATTATTGTAAAAAAATAGGTGTACCGGTTGCTTTATGTGAGGTATGGGCAAAAGGCGGAGAGGGAGGTATTGCTCTCGCTAAAGAGGTATTGAAAGCGCTAGAAAGCGGTAAGGATAACTATAAACCTCTATATCCATTGGAAATGTCTATAAAGGATAAAATCGAAAGAATCGTTAAGGAAATTTATGGAGCAGATGGAGTAGAATTTTCATCCGGCAGTAAAAAAATGTTGGCTACAATAGATGAATTAAAATATAGTGATTTGCCGGTATGTATATCAAAGACACAAAAATCTCTATCGGATAAAGCTTCATTATTGGGAAGACCGAGAGGGTTTACGGTGGTTATAAATGAAATAAGGATTGCATCCGGGGCTGGGTTTATAGTTGCGATGGCAGGAGATATTATTGATATGCCGGGATTACCTAAAAAACCTGCAGCAGAACTGATTGATATTGATGAAAATGGAGTAATCTCTGGATTGTTTTAAGGAGGAAAAATTGAATTGCCGTATATTTGTTGAGAAAAAAAATGGGTTTGATTTGGATGCTAAAAGATTGAAAACTCAATTAAAAGAGAGCTTTGGTCTTCCGGGCCTAAAGGATCTCAGAATATTTAATTTCTATGATGTATTCGGTATTACCTCTTCTGAAAAAAATGCTGCAATAAGAGGAATATTTAGCGAAATAGTGACAGATAACGTGGTAGAAAACATATCTTTTTATGGAGAAAATAAATATTTTGCAGTCGAATATATTCCAGGACAATTCGACCAAAGAGCAGATTCTGCTATGCAATGTCTCAATTTAATTTCTAATAAAAACGAAGATGTAGTCATTACCAGTGGTGAATTGATATTATTAATGGGAAAAATCTCTAATGAGGAATTGGATAAAATAAAAAAATATTACATTAATCCAATAGAAAAACGAGAAAAAAACCTGTCAAAACTTGAAATTGAAGAGGGGGAAAATTCTCAAGAAGTACAAATAATAGAAGGATTTATAGCTTATGACAAAGATAAATTAGAAGAATTTAGAAATAATCAAGGTCTTGCTATGACATATGAAGACTTGGCCTTTGTACAAAAATATTTTAAGGTAGAAGAGAAAAGAAATCCAACTGAAACAGAGATCAAGGTGTTGGATACATATTGGTCGGATCACTGTAGGCATACTACATTTTTAACGACTATCAAAAATATAAAATTTCCTGTGGGAGAATTTGGAAACATATTGCAAAAAACTTTCGACAAATATATAGAGAGCAGGACATTCACATATGAAGATAAGATAAAAGATAAAAAGATATCTCTTATGGATATGGGAACAATTTCCGGAAAAGAAATGCGAAAAAAAGGGTTGCTTGATGACTTGGAAATTTCCGACGAAATAAATGCTTGTTCGATATATGTAGACGTGGATGTGGATGGCAAAATAGAAAAATGGTTACTTATGTTTAAAAATGAGACACATAATCATCCTACGGAAATAGAACCATTCGGAGGAGCATCTACCTGCCTAGGTGGAGCAATCAGGGACCCATTATCAGGAAGAGCCTATGTGTATCAAGCTATAAGGGTAACAGGCTCAGGAAATCCTTTGGAAAAAATATCCGATACATTGGAGGGTAAATTACCCCAAAGAAAAATCACAACCGGAGCTGCCAGAGGATATTCATCGTACGGCAATCAAATAGGGCTGACTACTTGTCATGTGACTGAAATCTATCATGATGGGTATAAGGCAAAGAGAATGGAAGTAGGTGCAGTCGTAGGGGCAGCGCCGGCGGATTGGATAAGGAGAGATAAGCCAAAGGCCAATGATGTGGTTATATTGATCGGAGGAAAAACAGGCAGAGACGGATGCGGTGGAGCAACCGGCTCATCCAAAGAACATACAGGAGATTCCTTGAGATTATGTGGGGCAGAAGTACAAAAAGGAAATGCTCCGGAAGAAAGAAAAATCCAAAGATTATTTAGAAACAAAGAAGTAACAAGACTCATAAAAAAATGTAATGATTTTGGTGCAGGTGGAGTATCTGTAGCGATCGGTGAGTTGGCACAAGGACTCGAAATAGACCTAGATGTGATTCCAACAAAATATAAAGGCTTAAGCGGAACAGAACTGGCTATTTCAGAATCTCAAGAAAGAATGGCCGTTTTAGTAGAAGAAAAAGATAAAGAAAAATTTATAGAATATGCAAACAGTGAAAACTTACTCGCTACTGTAGTGGCTAAAGTTACGGATAACAATAGACTTGTCTTAAAATTTAAAAATAAAAACATAGTAGATATATCGAGAAATTTTCTGGATACAAATGGAGTTCCTCAGGAGACAGATGTAGAAGTAGAAGATATAAAATCGGATTCTTCGAAAATATTTAATGAATTCTCTTATGATAGAAGAGATTTGAGAGAAAAATGGTATTCGATGTTGGAAGATTTAAACATAGCATCACAAAAAGGCTTGATGGATATGTTCGATAGTACCATAGGAGCAAGTACAGTACTTATGCCATTTGGTGGAAAATATCAAATGACTCCTACAGATGTAAGTATACAAAAATTGCCTCTTTTGGATGGTGAAACAAATACTTGTTCTGCAATAACTTGGGGATATAATCCCAAAATCAGTTCTTGGTCTCCATATCATGGAGCAGCCTATGCAATAGTGGAAAATGTGAGTAAATTGGTAGCTATAGGTGGCGACTATAAAAAAACGAGACTTTCCTTCCAGGAATATTTTAAAAAACTTGGAAATAATCCTCAAAATTGGGGGAAACCTTTTGCGGCCTTGCTTGGTTCCATAGAGGCTCAGAGAGAATTTGGGATTCCGTCAATTGGTGGAAAAGATTCTATGAGTGGGACTTTTAATGATATTCATGTTCCTCCTACATTGATATCTTTTGGTGTAGTGACTGTAGATGCAAGGGATGTAATATCACCTGAATTTAAAAATGCAGGGAATAATATATACTTAGTAGAACATAATAAAAGACCTGATAATATGCCGAATTTTGACGAACTAAAAGAAAATTTTGAATTTATAAACGAGAACATAAAAAATAAAAAGATTATTTCTGCGATTACATTAAAAGTTGGAGGAATAGCAGAAGCGCTATCAAAGATGACTTTTGGGAATCAAATAGGAGCAAAACTTATTGATATAGGAGATAAATTTTTTGAAGTTAATTATGGCTCTTTTATAGTGGAATCAAAATATGAGTTAACAGGTAATAATATAAAATTGATAGGTAAAACACAAGCAGAATATAGCATTGTAGTTGGAGATACAACAATTGATATGAAAAATGGAGAAAATATATGGTTATCTAAATTACATCCTGTTTTTCCTTATACGACTGAAGAAAAAATAAAAACAACTCCGACAACTCTCTATGAAAATACTAATATATTTATTTGCAAGAATAAAGTTGCCAAACCGAGAGTATTAATAGCTACATTTCCAGGGACGAATTGCGAATATGATGTAAAGAGGAAGTTTGATCAATATGGAGGTCAAAGTGAAATCCTGGTATTTAGAAATATAACTCAAAGTTATATAAATGATTCCATAGATAAAATGGCAAAAGAAATAGATAATTCTCAGATATTTATGTTACCCGGAGGATTTAGTGTAGGGGATGAACCTGATGGTTCCGGTAAATTCATAGCAACTGTACTCACAAATAAAAAAATTGCCGGTGCTGTAAAGAGACTTTTAAAAAGAGATGGATTGATATTAGGAATATGTAATGGATTCCAAGCTCTCATAAAATCTGGATTATTACCATATGGGGTAATCGACAGAGTGACCTATGATTCACCTACGATAACGTTTAATAAAATAGGTAGGCATGTATCTCAAATGGTAAAAACTAAGGTAGTATCGAATAATTCCCCATGGTTTCTGGATATTCCTGTAGGTACAGAATTCGATATTCCTATATCACATGGAGAAGGTAGATTTTTCGCAAGTGAGCAAGTCATAGAAGAACTGTATAAGAATGGACAAATAGCCACTCAATATGTAGATTTGCAAGGAAATATAACCAATGAATACAAGTATAATCCCAACGGATCGACATTTGCAGTAGAGGGAATATTGTCTTTGGATGGTAAGATATTAGGTAAAATGGGACATAGTGAGAGAGCAGGTAATAATTTGTATAAGAACATTTGTGGAAATAAAGATCAAAATATATTTAAAAATGGTATTAAATACTTCATGGAATCTGATGACTAACCTAATTACTTATAATATGTATTCTTATAAAAATTAAATCCGGAGGGGAAATGAAAGTAGCAATAATTTTTGGAAGTAAGTCAGATACTGAAAAAATAAAAGGTGCAGCTGTTTGTTTGAATGAATTTGGTATTGATTATCAAGGATATATATTATCAGCTCACAGAGTTCCTGAAAAACTGGAAGAAATATTGGTAGAACTTGAGGCGAATAATTACGAAGTAATAATCGCAGGAGCTGGCCTCGCAGCACATTTGCCGGGAGTCATTGCCTCCAAAACAATAATACCGGTCATAGGAATTCCTATCAATGCAGCATTTGAAGGGATGGATTCTCTTTTATCGATAGTACAGATGCCCAAATCAATTCCGGTTGCGACTGTAGGAGTGAATAATTCTTATAATGCCGGAATGCTGGCTGTGCAGATATTAGCAGTAAAATATCCTGAACTCAAAGAAAAATTACACAAGTACAGGCGGGAGATGAAAGAAAAATTTCTCAAAGAAAATGAAAATTTTGTTGATTTTGGCCTTTAGTTTTTTAATTAAACATATTGCACCATATATAAAATATAAACTTTAGAAGGAGTATAAAAATGGAAGTTGAAAAAAAAGAATTTATTTATGAAGGAAAGGCAAAACAAGTCTATACAACAACAGACGAAAATTTGGTAATTATACATTATAAAGATGATGCAACAGCAGGGAACGGAGCAAAAAAAGGAACAATAAAAGATAAAGGAATAATGAATAATACAATAACAACATTATTATTCCAAATGCTCGCTAAAAATGGAATAAAGACGCATCTGGTAAAAAAATTAAACGATAGAGATCAATTATGCCAAAGAGTAAAAATATTTCCTCTCGAAGTAATCGTGAGAAATATAATCGCAGGGTCTATGGCCAAAAGAGTGGGAATAGAAGAGGGAACAATCCCGACAAATGTCATATTCGAAATATGTTACAAAAACGATGAATATGGAGATCCACTTATTAATGATCACCATGCAGTAGCATTGAAATTAGCTACTTATGATGAATTGAAGACTATATACGAATTAACATCAAAGATAAATGAAATTTTAAAAAGTACATTCGATAAAATCGGAATTGTGTTGGTAGATTTCAAAATAGAATTTGGAAAAAATGCTAATGGAGAAATATTACTTGCTGATGAAATAACACCTGATACATGTAGACTTTGGGATAAGAAAACAGGTAAAAAACTTGATAAAGATAGATTCCGAAGAGATTTGGGTGGAATAGAAGAAGCGTATATTGAAGTATTGAATAGATTAGGGGCTGATTAGGATGAACGAACCATTATTTCTTAATGAAAGAGATAAGATGGAAGAAGAATGCGGCGTGTTTGGAATCTATACAGCCGGAAAAAAAGAAGTAGGAGAGTTAACATATTATGCACTCTATGCGCTACAACACAGAGGACAGGAAAGTGCCGGAATAACAGTATCAAATGATGGAGAACTATCGACATATAAGGGTATGGGGCTCGCAGCAGATGTATTTACTAAAGAAAGCCTGAATAATCTTATCGGTAATGCGGCTATCGGACATGTCAGATATTCGACTAGCGGAGAAAGTAGAATCGAGAATGCACAACCTTTAGAAAACAGATTTAAGCTTGGTCAAGTGGCTGTTGCTCATAATGGAAATTTGACAAATAGTAAAATCATAAAAGAACTTTTGGAAGATGGAGGGGCTTCTTTTCATACTACCATAGATTCTGAAGTAATAATAAAATTAATAGCAAGAAAAGCAGCCAATGGTTTCGAAGAAGCCATAAGAAGTTCTGTAAGTGCAATAAAAGGAGCCTTTGCTTTGGTGGTATTAGCTGACAACAAATTGATAGGGGTCAGGGATCCATATGGAATAAGACCATTAGTCATAGGCAAGAGTAAGTTTGGGGATTATTATTTGGCATCCGAATCTTGTGCCATTGATGCTATAGGTGGAGAAGTAATAAGAGATGTGGGCGCTGGTGAAATGGTTATTATAGATGAAAACGGTATAAAATCTGTTGTTTATTCTGAGCTCAATACAATGAATCCTTGCTCATTCGAATATATATATTTTGCTAGACCGGATAGTACAATAGATGGGATAAACGTATATTTATCTCGTGTAGAATCCGGAAGACGTCTGGCTAGACAAATGAAAATCGATGCGGACATAGTAATAGGCGTCCCTGATTCAGGAATCCCTGCAGCCATAGGATATGCAGAGGCCAGTGGAATCCCGTATGGGATAGGTCTTATAAAAAATAAATACATAGGAAGAACTTTCATAGCTCCGAGTCAAGAGTTGAGAGAGCAAGCAGTTGCTGTAAAATTAAATCCTTTAAAAGTTAATTTGGAGGGGAAAAAAGTCGTAATCATAGATGATTCTTTGGTCAGAGGAACTACAAGTAAAAAATTGGTAGAAATAATCAGAGGCGCAGGAGCTAAAGAAGTACATTTTAGATTGGCATCCCCTCCGGTTAGATTTTCATGCTATTATGGAATAGATACTGCAAGACGAGATGAATTGATGGCTTCACAACTATCAATAGAGGAAATAAGAAAAGAGATAAATGCAGATACATTGGATTACTTATCTCTTGAAAACATGTTAGAATCTATAGGAAAAAATGCTTATTGTACAGGGTGCTTTTGTGGAGAATATCCGATGTGCACACCTAATGAATTTTAGGAGGGTGGAATGTCAATTACATATAAAGAGGCCGGTGTCAATAAAGAAGAAGGCTATAAAGCAGTCGAACTAATGAAAAAAGCGGTTGCTAAAACATTAAATAAAAACGTTCTGAATGGATTGGGAAGTTTTGGTGCAATGTATCAGTTGGAAGGTTATAAAAACCCCATATTGGTATCCGGTACAGATGGAGTGGGAACAAAACTAGAGATAGCCTTCAAGACCAATATATATAATACTGTGGGAATAGACGCAGTGGCAATGTGTGTGAATGATGTACTTTGCCATGGAGCTAAACCTATATTTTTCTTGGATTATCTGGCATGTGGGAAACTTTCGGCAGAAAAAGCGGCAGATCTTGTGTCTGGAGTGGCAGAGGGATGCTATCAGGCAGGTTGTGCATTAGTTGGTGGAGAAACTGCTGAAATGCCGGGCTTTTATAAAGATGGAGATTATGATATAGCCGGTTTTTGTGTGGGTGTAGTAGAGAGAGAGAATATAGTCAATGGAAGCAATGTAGGAGAGGGGGATATTCTCATAGGAATAGCTTCTTCTGGTGCACATAGCAATGGATTTTCTCTTATTAGAAAAATAATAAAAGATTTTAATGCAGATTTTAATGGTAAAAAAATAGGTGAGGTATTACTTACCCCTACCAGAATATATGTAAAAACAGTACTGGAAGTTTTATCAAAATTTAAAATAAAAGGAATGGCGCACATTACGGGAGGGGGACTTCCGGAAAATTTGCCTAGAGCAATAAGTGAAGGACATCAACCTGTGGTATTCAAAAAGAATATAGAGGTTCCGGAAATATTTAAGTATATACAAAAGGCCGGGAATATAAATGAGGATGAAATGTACGGGACATTTAATATGGGAGTAGGATTTGTACTTGTAGTAGATAAAAATGATAAAAACTCTATATTGGAACTATTGAAAGAATTGGGAGAAAATGCTTTTGAAATTGGATATGTACAGAAATCACAAGCAGGAGAAAAAAGTTTATGTTTAAAATAGCGGTTTTAGTTTCCGGAAGTGGAAGCAATTTACAATCTATAATAAATAATATAAAAAATGGAAATTTAAATTGTAAACTCGAAATTGTTATAGGGGACAGGCCTTGTTACGGGATAGACAGAGCGAAAGAAAACGGCATAGAGGGTGTCCTCGTAGATAGAAAAATATATAAAAACAATCTGTGTGAAGAAATTAATAATATATTAGCTACAAAAGAGATAGATTTGGTGGTTTTAGCCGGATTTTTATCTATAATAGATGAAAAATTTGTAGAAAAATGGAAAAATAAAATTATAAATATTCATCCTTCTCTTTTACCAAAATTTGGAGGGAAAGGAATGTATGGGCTTAAAGTACATGAAGCTGTCGTAGCAAATAAAGAAAAAGAGAGCGGTTGTACAGTCCATTATGTGGATAGTGGAGTAGATAGCGGGCAAATAATTTTGCAGGCAAAAGTCCAGGTATTTTCTTCTGATACTGCGGAAGTATTGCAAAAACGGGTATTGGTAGAGGAACATAAGTTGTTGCCTCGGGCTATTGGGGAGATAATAAAAAAGAAATAATTTAAGGAGGATGTATGAAAAGAGCGTTGATATCAGTATTTGATAAAACGGGAATAGTAGAATTTGCGAATTTTTTGGTTTCAAAAGATATAGAGATAATATCTACAGGTGGTACTTATAAATATTTGAAGGAAAATTCTGTTCCTGTGATAGAGGTGGCAGAAGTTACAAAGGCGCCTGAAATGTTGGATGGTAGAGTGAAGACATTGCACCCTGTTATTCATGGTGGGATACTTGCAATAAGAGCCAATAAAGATCATATGGATACTATCAAAGCCAGGGGAATTGAGACTATTGACTTTGTAATTGTAAATTTATACCCGTTTTTTGATAAAGTGCAAGAGGATTTGGAGTTTGATGAAAAAGTAGAATTTATTGATATCGGTGGACCTACTATGCTTCGTTCTGCTGCGAAATCTTTCAAAGATGTAGTCGTAATTAGCGATGTAGCTGATTATAAAATCGTGATGGATGAAATGAAAAATGGGGATGTCACTATAGAAACTAAAAAGCGATTGGCTGGGAAAGTCTTTAATCTTACATCTGCATATGATGCCGCTATTTCCAACTTCTTATTAGATGAAAAATATCCTCGATACTTGAGTTTATCCTATAAAAAAATGATGGATTTGAGATATGGTGAAAATCCTCATCAAGATGCGGCTTATTATGTATCTACTACAGAAAACGGTGCTATGAAAGATTTTGATATATTGAACGGGAAAGAATTATCTTTTAATAATTTAAGAGATATGGATATTGCTTGGAAAGTTGTGAGTGAATTTGACGAATATGCTTGTTGTGGCCTAAAACATTCTACTCCATGCGGAGTTGCTGTAGGAGAAAGTTCTTATGATGCATATATGAAAACTTACAATTGTGACCCAACTTCGATTTTTGGCGGTATAGTTGCTATAAATAAGAAAGTCGATAAGAAAACTGCAGAAGAAATGATAAAAATTTTCTTGGAAATTGTAATAGCTCCTGAATTTGATGAAGATGCATTGGAAGTTTTGAGGACAAAGAAGAATTTGAGAGTAATAAAATGTAACTTTAAACCTTTGGATAAAATAAACCTGGTCAAAGTCGATGGTGGATTATTGATACAAGATGAGGATACAGTATTCGCAAATGAATACAAAGTAGTCACAAAGAAAATACCGACTGCAGAAGAAATGGAAAATTTGATATTCGGTATGAAGGTAGTAAAATATTCAAAATCTAATGCTATCGTTGTGGTCAAAGATAAAATGGCTATAGGAATAGGTAATGGCGAAACTAATAGGATTTGGCCTACAGAGCAAGCACTTGAGAGAGCAAAAACCGGAGTTATATTGGCCTCTGATGCTTTTTTCCCATTTAGGGATGTGGTGGACACAGCTGCAAAGGCCGGTATAAAGGCTATTATACAACCTGGTGGCAGTATGAGAGACAAGGAATCTATAGATGCTTGTGATGAGTACGGGATATCAATGGTATTTACCAGTATAAGACATTTCAAACACTAAGAATAGATTGAGTATAATTTTTATTTAGGTGTTAACAGGAGAATAAAGTGAGAAAGAGGTAATTTTATGAAAATTTTGGTTGTGGGTAGTGGTGGAAGAGAACATGCCATATGTTGGAAAATAGCACAAAATAAAAATGTAAAAAAAATTTATTGTGCACCGGGAAATGGTGGTACAGAAATACTTGATAGATGTGAAAATGTAGAGATATTTTCTATAGATGAAATCTTGAATTTTGCAGAAAGTGAAAAAATTGACCTTACTATAGTCGGAAGTGAGGAATTACTTGTTGCCGGCATTGTGGATAGGTTTAAAGAGAAAAACTTAAAAATATTTGGACCCGACAGAAAAGCAGCTCTGCTCGAAGGCTCAAAAGCTTATGCCAAAGATTTTATGGATAAATATGGGATAAAAACGGCCGATTATAAGGTATTTAATGACCCGCAAAAGGCGGAAGATTATATAAAAATCTGTGACCATCCTTTAGTTATAAAAGCGAGTGGATTGGCTGCCGGAAAAGGAGTACTTATCTGTCAGAATATAGATGAATCTCTAAAAGCGATTGATGAAATAATGGTAAATAGGGTATTTAAAGATGCCGGAGATAAAATTGTCGTAGAGGAATTTTTAGATGGAGTAGAAGCATCTATTTTATCAGTGACAGATTCTGATGTGATAATTCCATTTATATCAGCTAAAGATCATAAGAAAATAGGTGAAAATGAAACTGGATTGAATACAGGAGGAATGGGTACGATTGCGCCTAATCCATACGTTACTGAAAAAGTATATGAACTCTTTGTAAAAGATATAATGGAGCCCACTCTAAATGGAATAAAATCTGAAAAAATGGATTTTTCCGGAGTTATCTTCTTTGGGTTAATGATAACAAAAAAAGGTGTATATTTACTGGAATACAATATGAGAATGGGCGACCCGGAAACACAGGTAATTTTACCTCTATTAGAGAGTGATTTGCTCAATATATTGGAGTGTGGAATAGATAAAAACTTGAGAAATATAGATATAAAATGGAGTAAAAATACTGCCTGTTGTGTAGTATTGGCATCAGGAGGATATCCTGAAAGTTATAAAAAGGGGTACGAGATAACAGGGCTTGATAAAATAGAAAATATTATATTTATAGCAGGAGCTGTTGAAAAAAATAAAAAACTTTTTACAAATGGCGGAAGAGTTTTAAATATAGTGGGTATTGGTAAAAACTTGGATGAAGCAAAAGAAAAAGCTTATAAAGACGCAGAAAAAATAGAATTTGCAGGAAAATATTGTAGAAAAGATATAGGAAATATAAAAAAAATATTGCAAAATTTTTAAAATAATTTTATAATCTGATGAAGTAAAGTATTAAACAGTTTATATGGGAGGGATTATATTGAATAATTTTAGAAATGAAAGCAATGATAAATTATTTCGTGCTATATTAGAGCTTAAAAATGTAAATGAATGTTATAACTTTTTTGAAGATATTTGCACCTATAAAGAGATTGAATCTATGGCTGTCAGACTTGAGTCGGCTAAATTATTAGATAGAGGTTTTACTTATGAAGAAATACTTAAAAAACTTGAAATCTCATCAGCTACTTTGAGTCGTGTCAGCAGATCGCTCAAATATGGACCGGGTGGTTATAAAATGATAATTGATAGGGTAAAAAAATAAGGTGGGTGTTTGTAGATTTTAGGAGGTAGCAATAAAATGAAAATCGCATTAGCACAAATAAAAATGCAGAAAAGTATCGAAGAAAACTTGCAGGTAACGTTACGTGCAATGGAACAGGCTGCTTCAAATAAGGCGGATTTGATTTTCTTTCCGGAACTACAATTTTATCCTTTTTTTCCTCAATATGAAGGGTTGGATATGAAACAATGTGCATTGGATATAAAGCATAGCTTTATCCGTGAAATATCAGCTAAAAGTAAAGAGCTGGGGATCATAGTTTCTCCTAATTTTTACCTGAAGGAAGGAGACAAATATTATGATGCTTCTCTAATGATTGATGCAAATGGCGAACTTTTGGGAATTTCTAAGATGGTACACATTATGCAATGTCAGTGTTTTTATGAGCAAGATTATTATGCACCTGCTAATGATGGTTTTAAAGTTTATGATACTCCATTTGGAAAAGTAGGGATTGTTATTTGTTTTGATAGACATATACCTGAAAGCATACGTACTTGTGTTGCTATGGGAGCTGATTTAATCCTTATTCCTACTGCAAATACGGAGGGGGAACCATTGGAAATGTTTGAATGGGAAATCCGAGTTCAGGCTATGCATAGCAGTGTGTTTATTGCTATGTGCAACCGTGTTGGGCAAGAGGATAAGATGAACTTTATCGGGCAATCCATAGTGGTTGACCCTAACGGTGATGTTGTTGGAAAAGCTGATGAAGAAGAACAAATATTGTATGCAGAAATTGACCTTGGTTTAAGTGGTGTTATTCGGAAAGAAAAACCGTACTTTAGGTTGCGGAGGGTGGAGATTTATAAGTAGGGTTCTATTAGTTTTTATTGACAAAAGTTGCTAATATGTTATAATTTAAAAGAAAGGGGTTGGTGAATTTTGCCAACCTTATTTTTAAATATATAAAAAAATAAATTTTTTTCCATCCATATAATTCCTACACATCTTAATGATAAGTTATTAAGTAAGAAGAACTAAATATGAAAAATTATGAGGAGGCTTACTATATGTCAATATTATTAAGTATAAAAAAATTGATAGAACAATATTTATCTAGGATGGGAAAGGGAAATGATGAATTATTTAAGGGAAATACACCTGATTGTTGTACTTTAAATAGGGAAGAGGTTCCGAATAAAAAAAATTAAAAATAATAAGACTTTAAAATAAAATTATGGAGGTGTACTGTAATTGTGAAAGAGAAAATAAAAATACGTATCGGCGGTATGACGTGTACTGGGTGCCAGAGTACTATAGAAAATAAATTGAAAAAAACAAATGGAATAAATGATGCCAATGTGAGTTATAATAACGGAACAGCAGTCATAACTTACAATGCAGATGTGATAACATTAGAAAATATAAAAAACATTATAAAAAAATTGGATTACAATGTTTTATCAGAAGATGAATCGAGAAATGAATCAGGAAATGAGAAAGATAGCATAATAGGAATATTGTTAATAGTTATTTCAGTGTATGTGCTTTTAAAACAATTTGGAGTTTTACAAATCGTTAACTTATTCCCTACGGCAGAGATCGGGATGAGTTATGGAATGCTATTCGTAATAGGAGTATTGACTTCTTTCCATTGTGTGGCTATGTGCGGTGGAATAAATATCTCTCGATGTATGCCAAAGGTGGATGAAGATGAAAATAAAGGTAAATTCGCATCTTTGAAACCAAGTTTTTTATATAATTTTGGACGTGTTACATCATATACAGTAATAGGGGGAATAATAGGTGCTATTGGCTCTGTTGTAAGCTTATCTGGGTCATTACGTGGGATTGTACAAATTATGGCTGGAATATTTATGGTAATCATGGGTCTCAATATGTTAAATGTTTTCCCAAAACTTAGAAAGTTTAACTTGAGAATGCCAAGCATATTTGCCAAAAAAATTGTAGATAAAAAAGGAAAGAGTAAGAATGCTTTTTATGTAGGACTTTTAAATGGCCTTATGCCATGTGGACCATTACAAGCTATGCAGCTATATGCTCTATCAGCGGGAAATCCTATGAAAGGGGCGTTATCTATGTTTTTATTTAGCATGGGAACAGTGCCATTGATGTTTGGATTGGGAGCACTTAGCACAGTATTGAGTAAAAAATCTACAGGAAATGTTATGAGAGTGGGGTCATTATTAGTCATTATTTTAGGGATTTCCATGTTTTCAAATGGTTGGAGTTTATCAGGATTTTCTTTATCATCATTTATACCAAATATCATCTCTACATCTAAGTCTAGTTCCAGCTCTGATAAAATAGCAGAAAACTCGGTCACGATAGAAAATGGAACTCAATTGGTAAAGAGTACGCTCACAAGATATGGATACCCCAATATCACAATCCAGAAAGGAATTCCGGTAAAATGGGTAATAGAGGCACCTCAAGGAACAATCAATGGATGTAACAATAGGGCTGTAATAAATGAATATGGAGTACAACACAGATTTACAGTAGGTGAAAACATTATTGAATTTACACCAACAAAAGCGGGGAAATTTACATATACATGTTGGATGGGAATGATAAGGGGAACTATAACAGTAACAGAGGAGGCAAAATGAATATTTTATTGACTCATTGGCACTGCTTGCTCCCGATTGTTGGGATCATAATTGCTATGATAATTATGCGGGATGATAAAAAATAAAAAAGGGCATGTCCCTTAATCAAATATAGAGGTGAAATAATATGGAGAGTAAAGTATTAGATATACGAGGCATGAGCTGTGCGGCATGTGCCAAAGCGGTAGAAAGAGCTATCGGGAGACTGAAAGGAGTAGAAAAAGTATCAGTAAATTATGCGACAGAAAAGGCGGTATTTAATTATGAGCCTGAGATAGTTGACATACCAAATATCCAGGCAGCAGTGGAAAAAGCTGGATATCATGCGTTGGAGATAGTAAAAAAAGATACTGTAGATGAAGATAGAGAAAGAAAACAAAGAGAAATCACGGTGTTATGGAGAAAATTTACCGTTGCCGCTATATTTGCTGCACCACTTTTGTATATTGCAATGGCACCTATGATAAAAATCGTTACGTTGCCATTTCCGAGCGCACTTGACCCTATGAATTATCCGCTTATTTATGCATTGGTTGAGTTATTGTTAGTCATACCGGTAGTAAGTGTGGGGTATAAGTTTTATACAATGGGATTTAAAGCTATGCTGAATAAAAGTCCCAATATGGATTCTCTGATAGCGATAGGTACGGCTGCTGCTGTTCTTTACAGTATATGGAATGTGTGGCAAATCATTGTAGGTAATTTTATAGCGGTAGATTCACTTTACTTTGAGAGTGCAGGAGTTATAGTTACATTGATTCTATTGGGGAAAACATTGGAAGCTGTATCTAAAGGACGTACAAGCGAAGCAATAAAGAAATTAATGGGGCTTGCACCTAAAACTGCGATTGTCATTCAAAATGGTATAGAAAAAGAAATACCTATAGATGAAGTACAAATCGGAGAAATAATCGTAGTTAAGCCTGGCTCAAAAATACCGGTAGACGGAGTCGTAATAGAGGGACATACTGCTATAGATGAGTCTATGCTCACAGGAGAGAGTATGCCTGTGGATAAAAATCCTAATGATTCTGTATACGCAGCTTCTCTAAATACAAATGGAACAATTAAATTTAAGGCTGAAAAAATAGGCAGCGATACTGCCTTGGCTCAAATAATAAAATTGGTTGAAAATGCACAAAATTCCAAGGCTCCCATTGCAAAAATGGCGGATGTGGTATCGGGTTATTTCGTTCCGATAGTATGTATAATAGCATTAGTAGCAGGGATAGCTTGGTATATCGGTACCAAAAATGTGGAATTTGCACTCACTATATTTATATCGATTCTGGTAATCGCATGTCCGTGTGCTCTGGGACTGGCTACACCTACAGCTATAATGGTGGGTACAGGTAAAGGGGCAGAAAACGGTATCCTAATAAAAGGTGGGGAAGCTCTCGAAACGGCTCATAAAATAAATACAATAATTTTCGATAAAACCGGCACTATTACCGAAGGTAAACCGACAGTGACAGATATCGTTACATTGTCCAATGAAGAGGCCGAAAGAGATTACTTATTAAAAATAACTGCTTCTGCTGAAAAATCTTCTGAGCATCCCCTTGGTCAGGCTATAGTCAAAGGTGCCGAAGAAAAGGGAGTAGGGCTCATGGATGTGACCGATTTTGAGGCCATCATAGGAAGAGGCATAAGAGCAAAAATAGACGGAAGAGATGTCCTCGTAGGAAATAGAAAGTTATTGGATGAACAAAATATTTCTCTAAAAGAATTCGAAGAAAAGAGTGATATATTGGCATCTGAAGGGAAAACACCAATGTATGTGGTATTAGATGGAAAATTGGAAGGAATAATAGCTGTGGCGGACACTGTAAAAAAATCAAGTTATGCAGCTATCAAGAGCCTACATAAAATGGGAATAAAAGTCGTAATGATAACAGGGGATAATAAAAAGACGGCAGCAGCCATCGCAAGACAAGTGGATATAGATGAAGTCCTTGCGGAAGTATTGCCTCAAGATAAATCCAATGAAGTCAAGAAACTTCAAGATGCCGGTTATAAAGTGGCCATGGTAGGAGACGGAATAAATGATGCACCGGCTTTGGCTCAAGCCGATATAGGTATAGCTATAGGTTCTGGGACAGACGTGGCTATGGAATCAGCCGATATAGTATTGATGCGGTCTGATCTGATGGATGTGCCAACAGCAATAGAATTAAGCAAGAGAACAATCACGAATATAAAACAAAATTTATTCTGGGCATTTGGCTACAATGTTATAGGAATTCCTATAGCTGCGGGATTGTTATACCTATTTGGCGGGCCATTACTTAATCCGATATTTGCGGCGGCAGCCATGAGCTTGAGCTCGGTATCAGTGTTGACTAATGCATTGAGATTGAAAAGGTTTAAGGTTACTCGGGGGTAAAATATGATAAAACAAAATAAAAATATCTTAGCAGTGGATGATGAACCTAAGATTTTGGATGTAATATCATCTTTTTTGAGAAGTCGCGGGTTCAACGTATTCGAAGCCAAAACGGGGAGGGAAGCTTTTGAGATTTTTGATAGGGAAAATATAGCTTTGATTCTTTTGGATTTGATGTTACCTGATATTTCCGGAGAAGAGATTTGCCAAACTATCAGGAAAAAATCTAGGATTCCTATAATAATGTTGACTGCTAAGATAGAAGAAAATGATTTGTTAAAAGGGCTTGATAATGGGGCTGATGATTATATCACGAAACCTTTTAGCTTGAAAGAACTCAATGCCAGGATAGAAGCGGTGCTTCGTAGGACAACTGATGATTTGGTACCGCTTAATAGGAAAAATTCCTTCCGTAATGGGGATCTTGTTGTGGATTTTGAAAAAAATGTTGTAAAAAAAAGACAACAGGAAGTATTGCTTACACCGAGTGAAATGAGAATCTTGGCATCTCTTATCAAGCATCCGGGGAAAGTATTTACCAGAAATGAATTAATCGAGCTTGCACTGGATATGGATTTTGATGGTTATGATAGGGCTATCGATAATCATATCAAGAATTTACGCCAAAAGATAGAAGATGATTCCAAAAATCCTGATTATGTATTGACTATACATGGGGTTGGGTATAAATTTGGAGGTGAATAAATGCAGAGCTTGAGAAAGCAATTATCGCTATCAATGGTATTTATTGCATTTTTTACTGTTGCACTTATCAGCTTTTTATCAAATTCTTTGATAAGTAGAAAATTTGAGATTTATATTGAGGGGCAACAAAAGGATAAGACAGAAAACATTGTTATTAACTTAAGTATGCAATATGATACAGCTACCAATACTTGGGATGAAAATGTTATTCATTCACTGGGGATGAATTCCTTATACGAGGGATATGTAATAAATATTTATGATATAAATGGGAATAGTGTGTGGGACGCAAACAATCATGATATGACTCTATGTAGGGAAATCTTGCACACTATATCAAAACGTATGGAAAAACATGGAGCAAAAGGGGATTTTGTATCCAAGGATTATCCCCTTGTGCAGAATGGAAAAAATATAGGCATGGTCTCTATCACATATTTTGGACCATATTTTCTGAATGAAAATGATTTTTTATTTTTAAATTCGTTAAACTTAATAATAGTTTTGATTGGGATAGTCTCTATCCTTGTTTCTTTTGTTACCGGATGGATCCTAGCCAAAAGAATAGCTCACCCGATTACTGAAACATCCAATATCGCAAAAGAAATAGCTTCGGGTAATTATAATATGAAATTCGAAGGAGAGACAAAAACAATTGAGCTATACAATCTTGTATCTGCTATCAATGACCTGTCTTCTTCTCTCTCAAAGCAGGAGAGCTTGAGACAACACTTGACAGCAAATGTAGCCCATGAATTGCGGACTCCGCTTACGATATTGGGGTCGCATTTGGAAGCAATGATAGAAAATGTGTGGGAACCTACTCCAGAGCGATTGAAAAATTGTCATGAGGAAATATTGAGGCTTTCCAAAATGGTAGCGGATTTGGAACTTTTGGAAAAAAATGAAAGTGCTAATTTAAAATTAAATAAAGAGAACGTCGAACTTCTGGCACTTATTCACGGTATATGCGATAATTTCAAGGGGGAGCTTAAAAATAAAAATATTAATCTTGAAATAGATGGGGATAAATCTATTGTTGTTGTAGATAAGGATAGGATTAGTAGTGTAGTCATAAATCTTGTGTCTAATGCTATAAAATATACTGATGTTGGGGGGAATATACACATAAATGTAAGAAATACGGAAAATAAAAGTGTGATTATTGTAGAAGATGATGGAATGGGGATTCCGGAAAATGAGTTGCCTTTTATATTTGAAAGATTTTATCGGGCTGATAAATCTAGGAATAGGGATACCGGGGGGTCTGGGATAGGACTCGCTATTGTAAAGTCTATTGTGGATGCACATGGAGGGAGTGTCAGTGTTACCAGTACGGTAGATGTGGGGAGTCGGTTTGTGGTTGAGGTTGGGACGGTGTAGGGGAAGGGTATAAAAAAGGTTGAGATACACATTTGGAATGTGTATGATATAAAAAATGGTGTAATGATGATTCAAATAAAGTGTAGGGAGGCATTAATTATAAAAGAATTAGCTGATACATATAGGTATCCTGCTGTTTTTGTAGAGGATGAGAATAATATGTATTCGATATCTTTTCCTGATTTGGAAGGAGTTTTTAGTTGTGGTGATTCTATAGAAGATGCACTTTATATGGTTAAAGATTGTTTGGGTGGATATTTACAGTATTTGGAAGAAAAAGGTAAGGAAATCCCACAAGCAACTCTAATAACTAAGGTTAAAGTTCCTAAATTTGGGTTTGTGCATTTAACAGAGGTTTATATGCCTCCATTGAGAAATAATTATGATAATAAGATTGAAAGAAAAAATGTCTCGTTACCTGCTTGGTTAAATAGACTTGCAAAGAAAAAGAAGGTAAATTGTTCTGTCTTATTGGTAGCAGCGTTAAAGCATGAGTTTGGGTTATAGTGGAACGTTTTGGTATGCAAGAGACCAAGCTACTAACACGTTCATATTAGGAGGTTCACCGAGTTATAGTGGAATATTTTGGTATGCAAGGGGTCAAGACCCCTTGTTCTTAAATAGAGCGTTATGTAAAAATTGAGCATGGTTCAGTACTAGATTGTTATATAAAATTCTGGGTTTATTGATATCATAGAGAAAAACGGTCGATGAGAAACAATAACATTATTTGAAGATTTTTGAATGGCCACATTTGTTAAAACATTTTTTAATAAGGGTTCGGATATTGATGGATGTGTTATTACTGTATATGGTATAAAATGGGTATAATCTGGCTGTTGTGGCAATAATTTTACGATATTTTAAAATATATATTAAAAATAAAAAGTCTCTATTATAGTATAATAGAGACTTTTTTTAATTTAATGTTATCATGAAACCTTTGAATTGTCAACATTCTATTTAGTTATTAAATTTTTATCTATTGTAGATTTTAATACCGATTTTAAAGTAACAACAATGTTTTTTAGTGTGCTTGTAGGAATATTATTTTCTATTGATTCCATCATATACATTTGAAGCATTTATTTAGTTATTTCATCAATATACTGATTTCTAAAATATTCCGATAAAGGTTTCATAATATTCATATTGTTTAAAAAAAAGCTATTTTTTTAAAAAAAATATTTTTTTATTGCATCATTTATTTTTTTAATATTTTTTTAATATTTTACACGTATAAAATCACCATTTTAACAAATTTCATATACTGCATTAGTATATTAAAAAAAGTCTCTATTATACTATAATAGAGACCAAAATTAATAGAATCTTGAAAAGCTGGTTTTGATTATAATTTTTTTTTAATATGAATGTAAAAATTTATACATAGAATAAAAAATTCTTGGATTCGATATTATTAATTGCTGTAATTATTTGATTTATTATTGAAAAATTACTTGTAGCAAAAAAAATATTTAAAAAATAAAAAAATATTTTTGTAAGGACAAATTATGTCCTATTGGTTTTTGTATAATATTATCATAAAAAGATAAGAGGTTGGTTACTTATGAAAAAACATAGAATTTTGGATATTTATTTAAAATTAAAACTTAAAAAAAAAATAAGAATATCAGATGTGGTAATTGAGTATAATGTCAGCGAGAGGAGTATAAGAAGGGATATTAAAGATTTGAGAGATTTTTTCTTGTTTTCTGGCGAAAATGGAGAAATCTTGTATGAAAGTAGTACTGATAGCTATCATTTGCAAGATAATGATGAAAATAAATTATCAAATGATGAAATCCTGGCAGTGTGTAAAATTTTATTGGATAGTAGAGCATTTGTAAAAGAAGAGATGAAGAACATAATAGATAAAATCATGGCTTCATGTGCACCAAGACGGGATTATAAAAAAGTAGAAAAACTTATAGAGAATGAAAAATTTCATTATATTGAGCCTCAGCATAAGACAAAATTTTTAGGGAATTTATGGAAAATAGGAGATGCTGTTCAGAATCAATTGAAAATGGAGATACAATATTTAAAAACAGATAAAACTAAAGTTAAGAGGAAAATAAACCCTGTAGGAATCATGTTTTCTGAGTTTTACTTTTATTTACTGGCTTATATAGAAAATATTAACAAAGAATATTTTCAAAATGCCGATGATAAATTTCCCACAATTTATAGAATAGATAGAATAAAGTCATTGAAAATATTGGATGAACGGTTCCAAGTTTACCATAGTGATAGATTTGAAGAAGGACTTTTTAGAAAAAGAATACAATTTATGACAGGTGGTAAATTGAGAAAATTAAAATTTAAATATTATGGGAATTCATTGGAATCTGTTCTGGATAAACTCCCTATGGCAGAGATAAAAAAACAAACAAACAATTATTATTTGATTGTTGCTGAAGTATTCGGAGATGGTGTTAATAAATGGATTTTGAGTCAGGGTGCGGATGTAGAGGTTGTGGAGTAAGATGGGTTCTTATGAATTTAGTTATGAAAGTATATATAAAATTGCGAATATATAAAAGTATTAAAATATATTGTACTATTATAGTATAATAAAATTTGGAAAATTGGGGGGATGTAATGGCTGAAATGATGAAGAGTATAAAAAACTCAATGAAGATGAAGAGTATAAAAAACTCAATGAAATAGAACAAATTAGTCAGATATCAGATGATTGTTATGGTTGTTAGAACGATATGGATTCTTTAGTTGGGAGAATTTCGAGAAATAAATACCTTAAATATAACGATGATATTGATAATATACTTGCAAATATTTCTAATAATTTTGAAGAATTAGCAAAAAAGATAGAGGAAATTAAGGATGGGTTGGAAAGCTTGAAAGAAGATAACAGTGACTTAGATAAACTAGAGTAGATAGATAGATTTTAATACATTGAAAGTTAATATTGGAGCAAATGAATATTTTGAATTTAATATAGTAAAAAATATTGTTTAACCATAAATTTAAAAAAAAAATTCTTTAAGGAGATAAAATGAGAAGAAAATGCACAGATTGTAGACACTATAGTGGTGGTAAATGTTATTTAAGGACAAACAATACCCCAGTATCAGCATCGTTCTCCTGCCAATATTCAGATGACGCAAAAGATTGGTGCTGTACATGCAGACATTATAAAAGTAAAGTTTGCTATTTAAAAACTCCAAAACCTGTATCGGAAAGTTTTAAATGCCAGTATTATTCGAAATTCAGATGGGGGATGTAGTGATGGATTTTGTGAGAGGACTATATCTGAAGTGTAAACGAAAGAGAGAATGGTAGTGATATGTTGTGGTCAAGCTTTTTTGTAAAAAACTAATTAAATAAAAATAAAATGTTATAAAAAGATTAATGCTTGATATACATAGCAATGTAGCGGGAATAAAATTATGTATTATTATAGTTTATAAATCAATATGGAGATGATTATTGTGGAATATAGAAAAGATGTGAACCTAGAATTTTTACAACATTTGAAGCATGAAGAGCTTGAAGAATTAGAAAATATTTTGTTATATGGAATGAATAAAGAAGACAGAATAAAAAAAAATACTGTTATTTCATCAGAGTTAGCAGAGTATAGTATGTATAAGACTTGGCATAATATTTATAGACCTAACTGTTGGGAAGCATACGCCAGCGAATTGCAGCATTATGGGGGGAACACTATTATGAATACATTCAGAAAAACCGGTGTTCTTTATCAAGAAATATTAGAAGAAGTTATGGGTAAAGTAGGAGTCAAATTTCATCTTAATAGGGGTATAGAATCAAACGAGCAAATGTTGTTAATAGATATATTTGATAAAGCATTTGATGTTCTTTCACCAGAAGAAAAAGAAAAAATATTAAAAGCTTTGGGAAGTCAAGGATTTAGTATTAATGGAGCTCAAATATCTCAAGGAATAATGACAATACTTAAAATTGGTGGATTCAAATCTTATCAATTGTTACTAATAGTAGCAAATCAAGTATCAAAATTTATTTTTGGAAGAGGAATAGCACTAGCCGGGAATGTTTTGCTAACACAGGTATTGTTGGCAATAGGTCCAATAGGTTGGGCAATAACTGGTGTTTGGAAATCTTCTGGGGCTGCTTATAGGATTACAATTCCTGCTGTAGTGCAAGTGGCTATTTTAAGAATTATATATAACGCACATCAATATGATGAATAGCATTATTTTATATTAAAAACGATTTATTTAAATATATTATAGCCTCTCGGAATCTTTTTCAAAAAAGTAAAGCAAACTGTGGTAAAAATATATAAAAACACACTTTTATTTTAAGAGTGAAAAATGAGTATCAGAAAAAACATAGTGCAACTATGT
>JAITPM010000041.1 GCA_031289425.1 Fusobacteriaceae bacterium | reverse complement strand
ATAGCACTCCACCAACTGTTGAAAATCCAAAAGCTACTAATCCCAATACTACGATACTTATGGTTCTCCATGTTAAGAAGGTTACACCATTAGCTGTAGCGCCGACTGTAAGCCCAATTCCTATAGTTACAATATTACAAAGGGCATTTTGTGCTGTATCTGATAATCTTCCTGTAACTCCTGATTCACGTAGAAGATTTCCAAACATTAACATACCTAAAAGAGGTGCCACTGATGGCAATAATAATGAACAGAATAATGTTACGATTATAGGGAAAACTATTTTTTCACCTTTAGATACTTTTCTCAATTGAGTCATCTTTGTCTTACGTTCTTTTTCCGTAGTAAGAAGTTTCATAATAGGCGGTTGTATCAAAGGAATTAGAGCCATATATGAATATGCTGCTACAGCAATCGGAGCAACTAAATCTTTTGCCAAATTATTCGCTATATATATTGCTGTAGGTCCATCTGCTCCACCTATTATACCTATAGCTGCTGCCTCACCAGAAACAAATCCAAGTTTAGTAGCAATCAAAAAGGCTATGTATATGCCAAATTGTGCTGCCGCTCCCAATAACAAACTTATGGGATTAGCTATTAAAGGGCCAAAATCAGTCATTGACCCAACACATAAAAACATCAGACATGGGAATACGCTACTTTTCACTCCATAATGCAATGTTTTCAATACTCCTGTTTCAGCTATATCCGCTCCTTCTTTCATTAAATCAGCTAATGGTAAGTTTGCTAAAAAAATACCAAAAGCTATAGGCAATAATAATAATGGTTCAAATTTCTTATAAATAGCCAAATATATCAAAACAAAAGCTATTAATATCATTAAACAGTATCTCCAACCATTAGCTGAAAATCCATTTATTATGGCATAAAAGCCGGATCCACCAAGCAGTTTTTTAAAAATTTCAAAAAAACCCATGCTATATCATCCCTCCTTAATTAAGGATGACTAATGGAGTGTCTGTATCTACCGAGTCACCTTTATTAACTAGTACAGATTTAACCACACCATCAGCTGGTGCAACAATTTCAGTTTCCATTTTCATCGCTTCTAATATAATTAGTACTTGACCATATTTTACTGTGTCCCCTTCTTTTACTTTTATATCAAATACGCTTCCAGGAAGTGGGCTAACTACACTATTATCATTTGCAGATGCAGTTGGTTTTACAGGTGTTTTTACTTTTTCTTCGACTACTACTTTTGCTACTGGGGCAGGAGTCGCTGGAGCAGCAGATGAAGAACGAGTTAATGATTTTCTGCTTCCACCTTCCTCTCTTTCTACTTCTACTTCAAATTTTTTGCCATTTACTGTAACTATATACTTCATTCTTTCTACCTTCCTTTTTATATTATAATTTTATTTTTTACTTTTAAAAAGATAACCTTTTATTCAAGCTTATTTTCTCAACTTATTTCTTTGATAGAAGTTACTCTTACATTTTTCATACTAGAATAGGCATCTTCTGTTACTGCGGCTATGATGGCAGAAACTAATTCTAAGTCATTATCATCATTTTTTGGTTGTACAGTTGATTTTACACTTGAAGTAGTTATACCGACATCTTTTGCTACTGTTTTATCCTCCCCAACAACTACACTAAGTTTCGCAAAAATTTTGGAAAAAATTATTATCATCAAAGCTAAAGCAATTAAAGCTAAAAATACTACTAAAATTCCAAGACCTGAATAAACAATTGCATCTTTCATAGATAGATGCATAATAGCTCGATTCATATTTTACACCTCCCTTAATTTTATAACATCAATTCCATATTGTGGAACGTATTTCATTTGTTATGATTTATTATACAACTTTTTTTTAAAATTGTCAACATAATAATGATTTTTAAAAGAATAATTTCATTACAGAACAATAAGAATTGTTTTAGAACGACTTTAATTCCGTTTTTGAACGTTTCTTAATTTAGGTACTTATATTGTAGCCTAAATTTATATGTTTTTATATTTATGCATTTTTATGATATTATATTTTTTTAATATATAAAATAAAATGCAAACCTCCTTTTGATTCACATTTTATTTTATATACTATATACCTAATATATATCAGAAAATTAATTATTTCCAATATATAATCATCATTTTTTAATAAAGAGACTCTTTTTATGCAATAATCTTATTTTTATTAGCTAACATTTTTTGTATAATTATTGTAACTACCAATACTACAACCCCGATAGCATCCGTAAATAAAGAACTTTCAATCAGACAGAAAGCTCCGCCCAACATAAGAACACGGATGGGTATACTTACCTTAGTAAATAAATGAGCTTCGACAGCCGCACTTATCAGGAATACCCCAATACATGCGGTAACCACTACACGAGCTCCTTGTAAAAATGTAGTATCAATAAGCAATAATTCTTTACTATATATAAACATATAAGGTACTATAAACCCGGCCAAGGCGAGCTTTATCGAGGCCAGTCCCGTCTTCATGGGGTCTCCTCCAGAAAGTCCAGCAGCCGCAAAGGAAGCCAGAGCAACAGGTGGTGTAATATTTGCGAACATTGCAAAATAGAAACAGAATAGGTGCGCAGCCAATGGCAATATTCCCAATTCTATCAAAGCAGGTGCAGCAATTGTAGCCGTTATGATATATGATGGGATACTTGGAAGTCCCATTCCCAATATCATACAAGTTATCATTGTAAATACTAAAGTAGCCATTAGGCTTGTCTTTCCCAAATTGATGATAGTACTCGCCATATTAAGCGTAAACCCTGTGATACTGCAAACTCCTATTACTATTCCGACACAAGCACAAGCTATAGCAACAGACACGGTAGATTTTGCTGATGCTATGAGCGCATCTACTATATCTTTAAAGCTCATTCTAGTATTTTTTCTAGTCTCTGCTACTACTACCGTCAAGACTATTGTATAAAAAGCACCTAGAATTACAGTATAACCACTGAAAAACAGCATATATACCAAAAAAAGAATAGGTATAGTAAGATGCCAATAATTATATAATGTTTCCTTTACTGAAGGAAGTTGTTCCTTAGGTAATCCAACTAAATTATCTTTAGATGCTCTCATTTGTATTTGAAATATAATTCCCAAATAATATATGAGTGCAGGTATAGCAGCTGATATAATTATAACTTTATATTTAATTCCCAATGTTTCCGCCATTATGAATGCAGCTGCACCCATAATCGGTGGTAGTACCTGTCCCCCTACTGAGGCCGTAGCTGATACTGCTCCTGCAAATTCTTTACTGTATCCACTCTTTTTCATAAGAGGAATAGTGAACGCACCTGTGGTAACTACATTAGCTATAGCGGATCCATTGATACTTCCCAAAAGTCCGGCAGCCAATACTGCGACTTTGGCAGGTCCACCCTTTGTATGACCGGCAATACCTATTGCTATATCATTGAAAAATTGTCCCATTCCGCATTTATTCATTATTTCACCAAATACAATAAATAAGAATATATATGTGGAAGAAACGTTTACAGATGTACCGTATATTCCTTCGGTATTTGAAAATAAATGTCCTATTAATTTTGTCCATTGAAATCCACGATGTAAGAATATTCCTGGGAAATTAATTTTAATCATTCCACCCTTTATTCCCATCAATGCATAAATAGTAAAACATATTCCTATAATAGGCAATGCCCAGCCGGTAATTCGCCTAGATGCTTCCAGAACCAATAGTAACAATATGGTTCCCATGATTACATCCCCTCTGCTGGCATTTCCTACTCTATCTATGATAGGTTGATAATTTAGCCACATATATGCAGGAATCGAAACAGACAGACCCATCAAAATATAATCATACCAAGCAATATGTTTTCTACTGGATTTTCTAAAAGCCGGATACATGGCAAAGGCCATAAATAAGACCATTCCTACATGAACAGATCTATGTTTTAATGTCTCAGGCATAAACTTTCCCCAAGAATACACTAAATGATAAAGTGTAACAAATATTGCCACGCATTTAAACCCTGAAGCAATATAGGGATGTACAAAACTCCTAGTTCGACTTTCTTTTTCGAATTCTTCCAAGAGGGCTTGTTCATCTACTTTTTTTCCCCCTATAACTTTTTCTTTTTCCATTCTGACTCCTTCAAAAAAATTTATTTTATAGACAAATTTATTCTCCCATGTTCCGGCATATCTTTTCCTGTGAGTAATACTTTGTCCTCAATAGTTATAAATTTCAATTGCTTTTGAGAATTTATCCAATTAAATTCTCTAAAAACACTCCCTTTAATATTTTCCATATAGATCAGTCCATTCTCATATCTATATGTGCAATCCATCTCTGCAGGTATACCTGCGCCAAACCCTCCAACGGCTATTGTGAAAAGTACAAATTGATTATTTTCGATCCTATAATATTCGTTCCAATCCACATGTTCAAAAGAATGTACCCACCCAAAAGATAAAATATCTCCCTCTTTTACATTGCGTTGATAATATATTTGACCTGTAATTTGATGTGAGATTATAAGTTTGTAATTTTTTTTGTTTTTCATAATAAAAAACATATAAATTAATATTATAATTGTTATAATTATTAAAAGCATTAATAAAATTTTCTTTTTATTATTTTGAGAAAGTTTTTTGCAAAAAAACATCGGCATCCTTCTTCTATCTTATTACAATTATTTTATTACACCATTTTATTACATTATATTTTGTACAATATATCAATAGATATATTACAAGGTTTCTAAAAATTAGAAACCTTGTTTTTTTATCTATAAGTAATTATTTATTTTGAGGCGTTGCAAATCCTTTTTCTTTCCAATATTTTGCTGCTCCGTTATGTAGAGGTATTTTTATATCATCCACACCGAAAGAGATGTCAATATTCTTATCAGCTGAATTATGAGATGCTTTTACAACTTTGATATTTTCAAATATAACTTTAGTAAGATCATATACGAGTTCATCGGATAAATCACCATTTACTAACATTATGTTGTAAACAAATACTGATTGAATATCTTCTTTGTTGTTATATACATCTTTAGGGATAACAGTCTCGGCAAAGAATGGATATTTCGCAATTAGATTGTCTCTACCTGCTCCGTCTATCGGTATTATAACCATGTCATAGCTTGTAGCTAATTCTGTGACTGTACCATTTGGAAGGCCAGACGTAACAAAAGCAGCGTCGCATTGTCCATTTTTCATTTGGTCTATAGCTTCTCCATATGATAAATAATCTACTTTACTGTCCGCATAAGTCAATCCATAAGCTTCATAAATCATACGTGCATTTAATTCAACACCAGAGTTTGCAGCTCCAACTCCTACTTTTTTACCTTTTAGGTCAGCAACTGTTGTTATTCCGCTTCCTTTTACAGTTATTAATTGAACTACATTTGGCCATAAGCGCATCAATGCTCTTAATTGTTTACTAGGTGTCTTATAAGCTCCAAATCCTTCATAAGCTTGCATAACAGAATCTTGCATTGCTATTGCAAGTTCTGCTTCACCTTTAAGAATCATTGTTAAGTTTTCAGCAGATGCTCCGGTTGCTTGAGAACTTGTCTTGTAACCACCGGCTTTTAAAGCTTCCGCAAAAGCTCCACCTATAGGGAAATAGATTCCACTAGACGGCCCTGTTGCAATTGTTATAAATTCTTTGCTTCTGTCTATTTCAGCTGCTATTTTTGTGCTAGCAAATGTTAATAGTATTGCAAAAAGTGAAACAAATAGAACTATTGATTTAAAAATTTTTTTCATTAACTGCCTCCTGTGATTATCTTAAATTTTTTGTAATAATTATAGATTTTTTTGTATGTTTTTGCATGAACAATACAATAGTATTATTATATCAAATATATTGTTTAATATCAATATATAGTATACAAAAAAATTTCACTCCATATATTTCCCTCAATTTTTAGTGCTTTTAAAGAAAAAATTTTTATTTATAAAATTTAATTTTTTAATTAATCATCACATTTTTGATGTTGTTTAATTTTCTACTCTTTTTACCATGATTGAAACTCCGTCAGGAATTACATTGACAGTTGCATTTGGATTACCTAGGATTTCTTCTGCTCTTTTTAATGCATCCGGCAAAGAATGACATGGTTCCATTTGGAATTCTTTTACCATTTCATCCGGTGCATCAGAGATATAGATAACTTTTTTTACATGTTGCAATATACGAGAAAGTATTTGTGATTCCCATTGATCCATACGTGTTTCAGTTTTTGGTGTATCCAAGAAACCTTTAGTCATGCGTTTAAGATCCTTTTCTTCGACAAAAGTCTTGAAAAATTCAGCGCCACCATGTCCATCATTGGATTTGGCGATCATAATGATTACTCCGTCTTTTTTTACTGCAGCTTCTGCTGCTGTCATTCCTTTTACTGCTTGATATATATTTTGATCAAGTGGATATCCACCATTTGTAGAAATAGCAATATCTGCTGGAATAGCCTCTGCTTGGCATTTATCAGCTAAAAAATCACGTCCCTTTTTATGTGCTTCTTCGACATCACCGGCAACTACATAGACAGCATTTTTATCAGCGTCAATTACTGCATTACAAATAAATGCAAGGTTAGCAACACGAGCAGCATGCAACATATCGATATGAATCGGATTACCGTCTACTATTCCTGTTCTGGCATATGGACTGTCTATAAATTCAGCATTATGATTATAAAGTACTGTAACCCTAGTTACTATACCAGGAAGTACACTTTTTCTGCCCCCTGAGTAACCTGCAAAAAAGTGTGGTTCAATAAACCCTTCAGATATAATAAGGTCGGCTTCAGTTGCCAGTTTATTTATGACTATGTCTCCGCCTGATGGTAATTTTCCAATATTTACAACATCCTTTGTATTGCTGTCATGGACTAAAATCTTTTCTTTTGCTACGATTTCTTCCCCAAATTTGCCTATAAGTTCCTCTTTCGTAGTCTCACGATGGCAACCTGTAGAAATTAAAATCGTTATTTCAGCATCAGGATTTGCCTCACGAATATCAGAAAGCATTGGTGGAATGATAGCTTTACTAGGCACAGGTCGTGTGTGGTCACTGGCAATTAATAATATTTTTTTCTTACCTTTTACCAATTCACTCAATTTTGGTGAACCTACAGGATTATCAAGAGCCTCTCTTACCAATTCTTCCGGTGATTTTGGTGCTTTGTAATGATGCATTTTTGAAACAAGTTGCGCTTTGAAACGATTGTCAGGAATATCTAATTCTAGTGTTTCTTTTCCATAAGGAAAAAATACTTTGGGCATAATAACCTCCTATTATTATTTTATATCTTAAATCTGTAAAATTTTATATGTTTAATTTTGTAAAGGTGTTATATTTGCACGGGCGTTGCATTCACAACATTCATATATGATACCTCCTAAAACATATTTTTTATTATCCATCTATTGTCCATTTATTATCGGTTTTCTTGAGATGTAACGAGTACCACTTCTATTTCTAATTCTGATAAGCTTGCTCTTACGATTCTTATAGGATATTTATCACCTATGTTATATACAATTGAGGCCGATTTATCCACCATTACATAATTATCTTCGTCAAATTCATAATAATTTTCAGCATCAATTATATTCCAAAAACACTCTATGTTTTCTTCTGTGTTAAAGAATACCTTTTTTTTGGAAAATCCGACTATTGTGCCTAGATATTCCTCTCCTAATTTATCTTGCATATATTCTATAATTTTTATTTTAGTGCTATCCTCTTCTATTTTCATTGCTATTCTTTCTGTTTTGGAAATATGTTCACAAATATAAGGTAATTTATTATTATATTTCTCTATTTGCTTTGAGGTAGGATATCCTTTTAGAGCACTGTTTAATATCCTATGGACAATCAAATCAGAATATCTCCTTATAGGAGATGTAAAATGTGTATAACATTTGGATGCTAATCCAAAATGACCTAAATTATCTACTGTATATTGAGCCTGTTTTAACGATATTAAAATCATTTTATGAATAAGTAAATTTGTTCCATCCTCTTTAGATTTTTCTATAATTTCTTGAAATTGTTTTGGATGTAATCCATCATATTGGCTTAGTCTGTATCCAAATTTTCTTAAAATTTTATTTAAAGAAGTAATTTTTTCAGGATCCGGTTTTTCATGTGTTCTATATATTGATGGAATTTCCGCATAGAACAATTCTTCAGCTACAGTTTCGTTAGCAGCGACCATAAAATCTTCTATTAATTTTTCAGCTTCCCCTCTTTCTCTTGTCTTTATTTCTTTTACTTTTTTATTATCTTCATCTAAAATTACCCTAATTTCTGGAATATCAAAATCTATACATCCACTTTGATGTTTTCTATTTCTCAATATATGAGATAGTTCTAACATTTGAAAAACAAGATCTTTTATATCAGAATATTTGTTAGAAATTTCTTGATCACCATCAATTATCTTATTGACATCAGTATAAGTCATCCTATGGCAACTATTTATTATGGATTGATATATCTCATGATCTATTATCTCGCCATTTGTACCTATTTCCATCTTACAAGAGAATGTTAATTTATCTTCTTTTTCATTTAGAGAACATATCCCATTTGATATTTCCTTAGGAAGCATTGGTAAAACTCTATCTACCATATATACGGAATTACCCCTTTTATAGGCTTCCACATCCAGTAACGAATTTTCTTTTATATAATGCGACACATCTGCAATAGATACTATCAGCTGATAATTCCCATTATCCAGTTTTTTTACATATACTGCATCATCTAAATCTTTGGCATCTTCGCCATCTATCGTTATTATTGGCAGATCTCTCAAGTCAGTCCTATTTGCAAGCTCTTTTTCTGTTATTTCTCCCTTTAAAGTTTTAGCTTCTTCTAATACTTCATCAGGGAATGTCTCACTTAAGCCCTCATTAAAAAGTAATGCTCTCAAAAGATTTTCTGTATCTGATGAATCTCCTATAACTTTTATAATCTCTCCCTCAGGGTTTTTATCTTCACTTCCCCAGTTAATTATTTTTACTTCTACAAGTTGTTTATTTTTAGCGCCCATAAAATATTTAGAACTGATATAGATATCCTTCCCAAAATTGTTTGTCGGTAATACAAAACCGAAATCTTTTACTATTTCAAAAACCCCGACCACAGTATCTCTATTTCTTTTTATTATTTTTACTATTTCCCCTTCCTTTTTTTTATTTTTGTCGGAAGAAGATTTGATTCTAACATATACAATATCCCCGTCTACAGCAGTACCGAGATCATCATGAGAAATATATATACCCTCTTTTTCTGTATCGACAAAAGCAAATCTATCACTTATCATAGATACTGTTCCCTTTACTATCTCCTTTTTTACCGGAAGATTATATCTATTTTTTTTATTTATTGTTATTTCTCCTGAGAAAACCCATTCACTAAGATTAGATTTTATTTTTTTTCTCTGTTTAGTCCCCCAATTTAATGCATCTACTATTTCATCATATTTTAATCCTCTTCCTTCCTCCATTAAAAGATTTTTTAATTCTTCTAAATCTTTATCTATCCCCATTAATCCTCCTAATTGATTGGTGCAAAGGGTATATGCCCTTTTTTAATAATTTTTTAACAAGATCTCTAAAAATTCACATCTTTTTTATTTATAGAAACAAGCCACTTATACATATCCTTTGTATTTGGATGAACATATTTTTGGCATTCATTCAAGTGTTCTATAATATGACTGATTTCAAGAATAATACCACAATCCAGATTTTCCCTGACGCATTTTCTGATTTCTTCGAGTCCAGGATAATTTCTATTTTTTTCAATGGCATCAGATATATAGATAATCCTTCCTAAAAGGCTTAATCCGGCTTTTCCTATTGTATGATATTTTATAGCCTCTAAAATTTCTTCATCATCTATTTTATATTTAGTCTTTGCAACTGCTGCTCCTGCAAATCCGTGCATTATTTCGCTGCTATCTAAATCCTCAAGTGTAATCTCATCCGGAAAATGTTCAAACACAATTTTTCTCAATTCCTCTTTACTGGTTTCTTTGGAAATATCATGAAGTAATGCAGCTATTTCTACTCTAGATAGATCTACTCCATGTATCAAAGCAAGTTCCTTTGCCATTTCTACCACGCCTAAAGTATGAATAAATCTTTGATGACTCATTTCTTTTTTTATAGCATCTATAAAATATTGAGAATCTTTAATATCTGTCATGTGTATTTACTCCATAAATAAAAATATTACCTCTCCATTTATTTAATACTATTATACCACAACTTTGGATTTGTTACAATCAATCTAAAAATCTAAAATTATCCTTTTAAAAAAATAGTAAATATTTCCTAACAATAAAGCCATATTAAATATTTATTCCTTGCTATAAAAAATAAAAAGACCTAAATTAGATCTTTTTTTAATTTTAAATCATTTTTTTTATCATTAAGGTACTAATACACCGTCTAAAAAATATTTTCCATATTCACTTTTAGGGTTTTTAAAAAAGTTTTCAGTTTTTTGTATCTCTTGGACTTCGCCTTTGTATAATAACAGCACTCTATCCGATATATTATACACAACACCCAAATCATGAGAAATAAATATAATTGTTGTATTATTTTCTCTATTAAATTTTTTGAGTAATGATAAAATTTGATTTTGTATTGATAAATCCAATGAGGCTACGGGTTCATCACAAACAACTAATTTTGGATTCAAAATCATTGCTGCACCTATACCTACTCTCTGCCTTTGCCCTCCGGAAAGTTCACTGGGGTATTTGTTTTTATAACTTTCCTCCAACCAAACTTCTTTCATTATGTTGTCAACTTTTTCCTCTAAAATGTTTTTATTTTTTATACCGCTCCCCCTCAAAGGTTCTGCTAATATATCTTTTATTTTCATAGCAGGATTTAGAGAGCTGTACGGGTCTTGAAATATCATTTGTATATCGCTAATTTTACTTTCACAAAGAGGCTTTCCCATAAAAATAATTTCTCCTGAAGTAGCCCTTTTTATCTGGAGTATTATTTGACCAATTGTGGATTTCCCGGCTCCAGATTCTCCCACAATAGATAAAACTTCTCCTTCAGGTACAAAAAAAGATACATCATTTAATATTACTTTTTTCTCTCTTGTGAAAATTCCCTCTACCAAATATTCTTTTTTTAGATTTCTTACTTCTAAAAACATATATTCTCCGTTTTTTATTTTTTATTTATTTTTATTTATCCCTTGTCCAGAGAGTATTAGAAAATCCTATTATCCTCTTTACATAAGGGTGTGTCTGCTCCAGAAAAATCTTTTCACAAGTATTCTCTTCTACTATTTCACCTTTATACATTACATAAACTCTATTGGCAAAATTTTTTATTGACATTAAATCATGAGTTATAAAAAGTATTGTGATTCCTAATTCTTTTCTTATGTTTTTAAATAAATTTATTACTTCAAATTTTGTTTTCAGGTCAAGTGCTGTCGTTACCTCATCTGCTATCAACACATCAGGGTCAGCTATAAGCGCACCTGCAATTGCAACTCTCTGCTTTTCTCCGCCACTGCTCTCATGGGGATATTTCTTTAAAAATTTGTCTATATTAGTTATTCCAACTTTTTCTAACAAATGGACTACTTTTTTAGTCCAGTCACCATAATTTCCATAGTGAGACTGATACAATCGCTTCAATTGATTCCCAATTTTTACTGTGGGATTCAAAGAAGTAAAAGAGTTTTGAAATACAGCACCTATTTTTTGAGTTTTGCAAAAATTATCATATGCAACTACACTCCTCTCCGGAAGAATTCCTAATATAAATTTTGCAGTGAGAGTTTTCCCACTTCCGGATTCACCTACAAGAGCTACAACTTCACCTTTTTCGATTTTAAAATTAATATTCTTTAAAAGGCCGTTGTTATCAATAGATACATTTAAATTTTCTATATTTATTTCCAAATTTACAATATTTTTTTCCATTAGAACCTCTTATTTCTTTTTTCCAGTTTATTCATATAATAAACTGTAATAATTATTGCTAGGCCTGGTGCTATTGTAAATAGTGGATTTGCTAAAAAATATGATTGAGATTGATTTAGCATATTTCCCCATGTGGGGTAGGGCGGCTGTATACCGAGGCCTAAATAACCCAAACCTGCTTCTGTCAATATAGCTCCGGCAAATCCGGTTGTAAAATTTATTAAAATAGGCTTTGTTATATTGGGTAAAATATGTATAAATATAATTCTAAATTTTGAAATTCCATAAGTTTTGGCCGCTACGACATATTCCATATGTTTTTCTTTTTTTACGAGTCCCCTCACCATATTTATACATCTAGCCAAATACATCAAGAAAATCGCTGTTATCATAGATGCAAACCCGGCCTTTAATATTACTATAACTCCTAATGCTATCAATATCGACGGAATCGCTATCAACACTTCAGTAAAAAGGACTATACCTGAATCCAAATATTTCCCGTAATACCCTGCAAAACTTCCTATTATTGTTCCTACTATAGTTGACAGTGAGACAGATATAAAGCTTATGGATAAACTAAAAAACGAGCCTAATAATAGTCTGCTGAAAATATCCCGTCCTAAGTTGTCATACCCCAAAAGGCTATCTACGGATGACTTAGCTAAAGCTTTATTATCATGCATAGTATATGGGTTTTTATAAAAATATACACAAATTGAAAGTATAATTACTATTATTATCCCTATTGTGAGTATTTTTCTTTTTTTATTTCTTTCTTCAGATAACATTTTTTCATCCATCAATTATCCTCCCTTATTCTCGGATCAATAAGTGCATAGATGATATCTATTATAAAATTAATGCATACAAGAACTACCGAGGTATAAAATATCAATCCCTGAATTAACGGCAAATCTCTATTTACAACTGATGTAATCAAGAGTCTCCCTATACCTGGTATAGAAAATATCTGTTCAATGATTATAGTGCCTGTGATTAAGTCTATTATCATAAGCCCAATCAAAGGTATTACAGAAAGTATTGAATTCTTAAAAATATAGATATTCAACCATTTTAACTTAAGACCATTTACGAATAAGTATTTTATGTATTCTTCCCGCATTTCTTTTTCCAGATTACTTTTGATAAAGCTTGTGATAACTCCTATCTTGGGAACAGCGATGATACAACAGGGTAAAAGTAAGGATTTAAAACTCCTATCATATCCTATACTCAGTATTTTTAATATAATTCCGAAGACAAACATGGATATTATGCCAAGCCAAAAAGATGGAACTGATATAGATACTCCTATAAAAAAATCTCCAATCTTTTTGATGTATTTATTTTTCACTTTGTAAAGAATAAATGACAAAGGAATTGATACTAAAAAAACTATTATCAGTGATGTAAAGGCTATCTTTAGAGTAAGTGGCAAACGCCCTGCGATTAAGTCCACTACAGGTTCTGAATATTTAAATGAATTTCCAAAATTACCTGTGATTACTCCTTTTATCCATATCAAATATCTGACAATCAATGCCTTATTTAACCCCAAAGTCTCTCTCAATATTTCTATTTCCTCTGGGGTACTGTCTATCCCTAGTATTGCATTAGCCGGGTCTCCGGGTATCAATTCTAGTAATAAAAATGATAATGTTCCAATTAACAGAATCGAAAATACCACTTTTGCAAATTTTTTCAAATAAAACATTTTCCCTCTCCGTGGAAATTTTTAATATTTTAATCTTCAATTGTTAATTTTGCAAAATTCATATAAGCTAAAGGATAAAAAACATATCCTTTAATTCCTTTTTTCATTCCAACTAACATATCAGGGTCAACCAAATATACGGCAGCATTATCATCTCTCAATATTTCTTGAGCTTTCTTGTAAATAAGTATTCTTTCAGCATCATTATTTGTTATTTTAGCTTTTTCTATCAAATCATCATATTCTTTATTGGAATAATTAAAGAAATTCTTAGCATACGGTGTAGTATATCTTATCAAAATAGGTTCAGGATCCAATTTTCCACTCAATCCAATAACAGTAGCCTCATGTTTTTTGCCTGTATAGACTTCATCCAACCACGTTGCCCATTCCATTGTTTCTATTTCTACAGTAATTCCTACTTCTTTTAATTGTTCTTTTAAAACTTGTGCACTATTTGTATATATGCTGCTAAGAGTAGAAGTCCTTAATGTAAATTTAAGATTTTCTTGTCCGGCTTCTTTTAAAAGAGCCTTTGCTTTTTCTATATCTGTTTTATGCCCTATGTTGTCAATACATACTTCTTTCATAGCAGGACTCATATTAGTTTCCAAAGGAACTCCATATCCATCAAGAGCTGTTGTAATTAATTTTTCTTTATCAACAACCAAATTTATAGCTTCTCTCACTCTCTTATCAGAAAAAGGTGTAAATTTATGATTTAAAGCAAGTAAAAACACTAAATTTTGAGGACCTGATACAACAGTATGATCTTTTAATTCATTCACTCTTTTAGCATCTATATGAGTGAGGATATCAATTTCTCCCGATAAGAATTTCAAGAATCTCATTCCTGAATCCGGTGCTATTTTAATATCTACCTTATCTATTTTAGCTTTTTCACCCCAATAATCATCGAATTTTTCCAATACTATTCCGTATTCTTTTTCATATTCTGATACTTTAAATGGGCCTGTTCCAATAGCAATTTTTTCCAAATTTTCTTTATTTTCATCAGGAATTATTCCTTCTATCATATGATAAATAAAAGAACTATCAGGTTTTGTCAATACAATATTAACCTCATCTTCGTTATCAACTATTATTTTATCAATATTAATAAAAGCAGAGCTCGATACTTTATCCACATCTTTTCCGGCCATTCTATTTAGCGAATATTCCACATCTTTTATATCCAAAGGATTACCGTTATGAAATTTTATTCCTTTTCTGATTTTAAATTTATATGTCAATCCATCTTCTGACACACTGTAGCTTTCTGCAATAGCAGGTTTTATTCCACCGTCTTCTGATGGCATTACTAATCCCTCATATACATTCATCATAATTTCTTCTGAAGCACTAGATACCATTTTATAAGGGTTTAAACTATCCAAGTCAACTCCCATTAGTGTTTTTATTACTTTTTCATTTGATACGGACTTTTTCGCATTTTTTCCAAATACCGATACAGTTAATATTAATGTCATCATAGTAAAAATTAATATCAGTTTTCCAAATAATTTAACTCTTTTCATTTGTGTTTCCTCCCAGATTAATGATATCTAAAAGATATCTATATTTCACTTATTGCAAAGATTGACATATATTAACATATTTTTCTTTATATTTCAAATCTTTTTCTTTGTTTTTATACATTTTTTTTATAATTGCAGTTCGTTTTACCACACACTATACATGTATATAGAACTAAATGTCTTGTATCAATGCGTTAAATACCTGCACGCCCCGAAATATTACAATCTATATTCTAAAATCTTACACTTTAATGTAAGTATTACAAAAGAAGTACATAAACCTTCTAGGTTATATTAAGATTTTATATCTATATTATTATTGATAATTTTAAATGATTTTTTATCTAAAATTCCTTACGTTCCACGACTACACCGTTTTGATATGTTGTCCTTGCTTTCAATTGTTTATTATCACGAAATTCTCGGAATTCTCCCGTTTGTTTTCCACTTTTATATTCACCTGTCATAGACATAGCTCCATTTTCATGATATTCTTCTACAGCACCATCTAATACATCATTCTTGTAAGGTCTTTTAGCTTTTATTTTGCCTGTTGAATAGTATTCCTTTGTCATACCTTGTTTTTTACCGGCTTTAATAACAGTTTCTATACTTGGTTTTCCATTTTCATAGAATTCTCTTATTATTCCATCTTTTATACCATTTTTATAGTCTATTTTGATTTTTATTCCTCTAGTATTACTTATTAAACTACGAGGATAATAATCAACAGCTATTCCTGTAAAAGGTTGTTGAGTTGCTTTTGTAATCATTACTCCATTTTTTTCTTCTAAATTTTCAAAATCTTCACTTTTTCCTAATATTACCATTGTTATCATCAAAAATAAAATTCCAATTATTTTTTTCATGAAATCCTCCAAAGAAACAATTACATTGAATATAGACATTTATAAAATGTAAACCACTTTACGAGGGCGCAATCATGCGCCCCTACACGGATACCCTTAAAAACACATATTCTATTTATTTATTATTTTTCCATTTTCATAATTTATTTTATTTATTAAATTTCCATTCTCATCATATTCTTGGAATAGCCCGTGTTCGTGGCCGTTTTTATAACGTCCCTCTGTCATGACTCGTCCGTTCTCATGGTATTCTTTTGAGACCCCCTCGATTTTACCATTTTTGAATGTTCCGGATGCTCTCAATTTTCCACTATCATAATATACTTTTGTACTGCCATTTTGTTGGCCTTTTCGCATAGTAGTCTCTATTGATATATTGTTATTGTAATTATAAATAGTTGTTTTACCGTCTAATAAACCATTTTTATACTCAGATCTTGTATTTAAAAATTCTCCATCGTATATCAAAGATGTACCTGTATAAGGTTTTCCTGTAGCTATTTCGTACATCACTCCGCTCCTCTCTTCCAAATCCTCTTTCCTAACTTCTTTTCCAAATAATAGAAGAGAAATCATTGTAAAAACAATTAATAATATTTTTTTCATAACACTCCTATAATTCCCTTTCGCATAGCTTTTTTCATATTATTTTTTTCACAAGTTTATATTATTTTTTTACGCCATCTCTATAAATTATTATTTGTTCCAATTTTCCATTTTCTAAATATGATTTATATGCACCATCTTGTTTCCCGTTCTTATAGTTTACTTCCGTTTTCAATTTTCCATTTTCATAATATTCTTTGGAAATTCCATTGAAAGCTCCATTTTTATAATTTATTTCCGAAGAAATTTTTCCGTTTTCATAATAAATTTTGCATATTCCTTCAGGGATTCCATTTTTATAATTTGATTCAATAAATAAATTTCCATTTTCATAATATGTTTTATATATACCTTGAATAAGTCCCTTTTTATAATTTTTTTCTCGAAAAATAGAACCATTTTCATAGTATTCTTTGGATATTCCGTCTAATTTTTCGTTTTTAAAAGAGCCCTCAGATTTAAGTTTTCCGCTTTCATAGTATTCTTTCACAAAGCTCTCTCTTTTTCCGCTGTTTACTTTAACTTCTAAAAATAAATTTCCATTTTCAAAATAAATTTTTGTTTGTCCGTCCAGTTCGCCATTTTTATAATTTTCTTCCGATATCAATTTACCATTTGCAGAATATCGCTTAAATAGTCCCTCTTCTTTACCGTTTCTATAAAATCCTTCTTCTTTCAGTTTTCCATTGGGATAGGACTCTGTTATTCCACCATTTAGTCGACCTTTATAATAAACATATTCATAACTTCCATTTACCGTTTTATCTGATATTATTCCTGTAAATGGTTTCCCAGTTATTTTTTCGATTAATATACCGTTTTTTTCTTCATATTCCTCTGTTTTAATTATTCTTCCAAACATTACGATAGACATTAACAAAAGTAAAGTACATAAAAATTTTTTCATTTTTCCTCCTGGTTTTATTGTAAATACACATTACAAAGATAAATATAATTAAATTATTCCGATAAAAGTACATTCCACAGGTGTTTTAATAACAATATAATTTTTTATTTATAAATTTTTATCTTTTCCCGTACATTTCATCATAATATTTTTGATAATCACCGGATACAACAGAATCTACCCAATCTTGATTTTCAAGATACCAAATGATAGTTTTTTCTATCCCTTCAGTGAATGGTGTCTCAGGATACCAGCCGAGTTCTGTCACTATTTTAGTAGGGTCGATAGCATATCTGGCATCATGACCCAATCTATCCCCAACATATGTTATTAGGTCATAATTTATATTCTTTAAGTCTGTCTTTAAGACTTGCTGATACTCTATATTTTTTTTCATAAGATTAAGTATCGAGTCTATAGTCAATTTTACTATGTTTATATTTTTTTCTTCGTTAAAACCTCCCACATTATATATTTCTCCGGGTATACCGTTAGATACGACCATATCTATCGCTTTGCAGTGATCTTCTACATAGAGCCAATCCCTTACATTATCTCCCTTGCCATAGACAGGAAGTTTTTTTCCCCCCAATATATTTTTTATAATCAGAGGAATTAATTTTTCCGGGAAATGATATGGGCCATAATTATTCGAACATCTTGTTATATTAAATGGGAAATGATATGTTTCGCCGTAAGCCATGACTATCATGTCAGACGATGCTTTTGCGGATGAATATGGTGACCTCGGATCCAATGGCGTTTTTTCCGTAAACATTTCCGTTCCATATGTCTGTAGGTTCTTTCTATCTTCCACTATTTTTTTTACTTTCATATCCAATTTTAACTCTATAGGCTTGTCATAGTCTTTCTTTAGACTTCCGTAGACCTCATCTGTCGATACATGATGAAATTTTTTATCTTTTTTATAAATTGGATATCCGTTTTTGTCCTTTCCTATGGACCAATTTTTTTTGGCAGCATCAAGTAAAGTTTGCGTTCCCAATATATTTGTTTCCAAAAATATACGAGGATTTTCTATACTCCTATCTACATGGGATTCTGCAGCAAAATTTATAACATAGTCAATTTCATTTTTTGTAAAAATATTTTCAACTAATTCTATATTACAAATATCCCCTTTAAAAAACTCAACCCTCTCATCCTTTATTTCATCTTTGATTGTACCGAGATTTCCTGCATATGTGAGTTTGTCCAAAATCACTATTTTTATATCCGTATGTTTTTTCAGCATATATTTTACAAAATTGGCTCCTATAAAACCCGCAGCTCCGGTTACTAAATATGTTTTCATTTGCCCTCCTAGATTTCTTTATCATCAATTTATTTTAATCGAATAAATGTTTATATTTATTTGATAACATCTTCAAATTCATCTAAAAATCTATCAATTCCATTTTCCCATGTGGGCAGCTTCATACCAATAACTTCTTCCAATTTCGAAGAATCGAGTTTTGTATATTCAGATCTTGGAGCTAACAATTTGAAATCACTACTTTTAGCTCTTTTTAATGTACCCGTCCATCCTATTTTGGATAGTATATATTTTGCTTGATCATATTTTGACGCTTCTCCAGAATTAGAAAGGTGATAGAGTCCGTATTTTTTTGTTTTTATTAGTTTCAAAGTATAGAATGCTAAATCATAAGAATAAGTAGGGGCAGATATTTGATCATCTACTATAGACATTATATCTTTACCTCTACTCCAATTGATAACTTGTTTATTGAAATTATTATTAGCTATTCCAAAAACCCATGAAGTACGAATAACAACGGATTTGTCGTATACTGCTAATACTGATTCCTCTCCATCTCTTTTGGATTTTGCATAGACAGATGGAGGATTAGGTATATCTTTTTCTGTATAGGAAGCCCCTTTTTTACCATCAAATACAAAATCAGTAGAATACGTCACATATTCTGCATTTAGTTCTTTTGATATAATTGCAAGGTCTTTTGGGGCATAGGAATTTAATTTATAACATAATTCTTTCTCTTCTTCCGCTTTGTCTACATTATTATATGCAGCGCAATTTATAATCAATTCAATATGCTTGTCAGATACAAATTTTCTAATTGCTTCTATATTAGTAATATCCAATTCTTTATAATCAGTCGCAATGTAATCCTCTTTTCTTTCATTAAATATTTTTTTTAAATCATGTCCTAGTTGACCATTGGCACCTGTTATTAATATCATCATGACTCCTCGAATTTTCGGTCTTTTTTTAATTTATGTATAAATTTTTTTCTAGAATTAGCAATAAAAATTATGATTATTATTTTATTTATTATTAAATTATTATTTTAATTAAATAAATGTTTCATTTATTTGAGGGCGCAATCATGCGCCCCTCCGATGGTGTACTTAAAAACTCATCTTGTCTTGTATATTATTTTTATGAATTAACTTTATATTTTATCATCTTATTAAAAACTTCATCATTTACTACAGATATTATTTCAACACCGGAATCACCGTAATATTCATTTTCTATAATAGAATTTCTATGTAAATACGCAACAATAGCAGTATCGTTATATGGGATAATATATTTTTCTCTCCTTGTTTCTTGCGGTATGATTTTTGTTACATTTTCTATTAATAGATCTATGTTATTATTATATTTTGCACTTATTTCTATGATTGTATATTTTGAAAACTTCTCTTTTATTTGTAAAAGCTTCTCTTTTTCCATGGTATCAATTTTATTGATGGCTAAAATTGTCGGTTTATCCAAAGCATTCAATTCCAAAAGGACGTTTTCTACTGCTACTATTTCTTCCTCTATCTCATCACTAGATCCATCCAATACATGGACTATCACATCAGCATAGCTGACCTCATCCAAGGTAGATTTGAAAGCCTCTATTAGATCATGAGGAAGCTTTCTTATGAATCCTACGGTATCAGTGACTGAGAGTATTCTTTTGGATGGGAGCATAATCATCCTTGTAGTCACATCCAAGGTAGCAAAAAGCATGTTCTTAGCTAGAACATCCTCGTTTTTTGCACCTATATTTGCAGGGTACATTCTAACCAATAGATTTCTTAGAGTGGACTTACCAGCATTTGTATATCCAACAAGAGCTATTTTGGGGATGCCTGATTGTTCCCTTTTTTCTCTCTGAATGGAACGTGTTTTACGAATTTTTTCTAATTCATCTTTCAAAGCATGAATATTATCTCGTATTCGTCTTCTATCCATTTCCAATTTTGTTTCACCGAGACCTCTTGTGCCTATTCCACCTCCGGTACGAGACATTGAAATACCATAGCCCAATAATTTTGTACTTCTATATTTTAATTGAGCTAATTCAACTTGTATTTTTCCTTCTCTACTAGTCGCACGTCTTGCAAATATTTCCAAAATCAGTACAGTCCTATCTATTACTTTACAATTTGTGATTTCTTCCAAATTTTTTACTTGTATACCTGTTAGTTCATCATCAAAAATAATTAGGTTAGCACCCTTTATCTGTTTGAACATAAACAATTCTTGTGCTTTTCCACTACCTATAAATGTTACATTATCTATCTTTGTTCTTTTTTGTAGAAATCTTCCCACTACAGATACATCACAAGCCTTAGCCAACTCCTCCAATTCATCCAAAGATTTTTCTGTATCTATTCCTATTAATACAGCATATTCTCTATCATTTTCTGTTGGTACTCCATTTTTTTCTAATAATTTTTCTATTTCGGTAATTTTTTTTAGATAATCAAAATTTACCGTCTTTTCTATTGACATAGGCCTGGACATTTCATATCCTATAGAATTATTATTAACTGTACAAAACCCTACTGTTATATCATTTATCTTCCCATTTTCACCCAGACCAATCGCAGCCACAGAATCAAGTTTTAATTTTATAAGAGCAGAAATATCTACATTTGATAATCTAGAAATCCCATTGGGGTGAGTGTGAAATGTTCTTATCCCACTTAGGCGGCCTTCATTTATATCAATTGCCGGTAATTGAGCACTTTTACTATCACCTATGGAAATGTCTATTATATTTCCACGTCTATCTATCGTTATATTTATCTCCCTATTTATCTTATAGCTTATATCGGATAAAATTTCAAGTATTTCTGTATTTATAAATTCATCTTTTTCCAATTTTACATCATATAATTCTTCCAAATTCGAAAGAGTATGTTCTCTTATTCCTTCAATGTTACCTTTTATCATATTCGACACCTCAACAAGTCATTCACTAATTTTTTAATATTTTACTATAATTTAAAGACTGGCCAATAAACCAGTCTTTTCTTTCTTACCATTCCCATTAACGGTGGCAATTTATAGACTTCTTACGTATTTATTTCCTTTTTATAATAATATTATACTATAAAAAAAACATTTGTCAATATATTAACCCTTTTTCCATGATTGATATGTGGGTTTGGGGAGGGGGAAGTTATAACCAAGTGTTGTTAAAGTTAAATCACTAAATACCATGTTCCCCGCATTAAGCGGGGATTCTCACCAAGTGCATATTTTTGAAGAATTTAATTTGGGAGAATGTAGGTTATACAACAAAAGAAAAAGTACCATCCTCTTTTTGATTGTCTTAGTTACAAAGGTTATCATGAAAATTACCTATTAACATGATAGTAGCATAAGCTTTCATCTGTTAAAATTATAATACAATGCTAAAATAATTTAATAAAAAATCTCTCAGTATTATAGAAAACTATGAAACAAAAATCATATCATAAAAAATTGTGAACTGTAAATTATACATTCTTGTTTAGGATAAAACAATATCTAGTCAAAAACGCTATATTTTTGCGCTGACGAAATAGAAATTGTGTTGTAGAGGGGGACGTCCTGAAATATCTTCTTTACAACGGAAAAAATCAGTCCGAAATGGCTGATTTTTTATTGAAAAATTATATTAAAAATCAAATAAAAATTGTTGAAAAATAAAACTATAAACAATATATTATTGAAAAAAATTTAAATCAAATTTCTCATATCTCTAGCAGATTATTTTTGTTAGAGATTTTTTTTGTTCAAAAATTATTGAAAATAACATTTAGGATAAAATTAGGACTTTTAAATTTTTAAAAGCCTCTATTTTATGTGGAAATTGAATAATCTGGCTTTCTAACATTTTATTTTTTTAAGATGTATTTTTTTCATTAAAATATTTATTTTATGGTCTGCGCTAGATGCTTTATAGTTTTTATGATGGCCTTATAATGCTTTGTAATTGAGGTTTATTTTCACTTAAATGATATATTAAAAGTCTGTGTTTTAATCTATGATTTATATCTTGTTACTTTGAAAATAGTCCTCATATAATAATATGAGGACATGTGATCAAAATTGTAATTTGTTTTGGGGGAAATTCCTTATGTATGAC
>JAITPM010000123.1 GCA_031289425.1 Fusobacteriaceae bacterium | reverse complement strand
TTTTTCATCTCTTATTAATTTTAACATCGCTCCAGACATCTCATCTACATCTTCCATTGGTATTAATATTCCACAAGCACCATTTTTTAATATTTCGTTGGGACCTGTTGGGCAATTTGTAGATATTACAGCTTTCCCTAATGCCATTGCTTCCAATAAAACCGTAGGAAACCCTTCTTCTCTAGAACTAAGAATAAAAAAATCTGAATATTTCATCCAAACATATGGATTTTTTTGTATTCCCAAAATTTTGACTTTTTCTCCTAAATTATTATTTGATATCAATTTTTCTATATATTCTCTGTCTGATCCATCACCTATTATATAAAGATTTTTATCAAATCCTTTTTCATATGCATTCTTATAAGAATTTATAAGGGTATCAAAATCTTTTTGCCCGTTATCCAATCTTGATACTGTAAGTATATATTCCTTATTAATCAATGCTTCTTCTTCAATGGTTAACCCATCAATTTGATTGGACATATTTATTATCCTATCAAAATCAATGGGATTATATATTGTTTTAATTTTATGTTTCAAAAATTGTAGGGATTCTTCGATTTCTTTTTTCATACTTTCACATATAGAAACTAATATATCATACCTATTAGCATAATTTCCATAACGCTCTAATTTTGACTTTGTTTTATATTCAGATATTGATATATGTCTCCATATTATTTTTTTATTTGCAGCAATTTTATCTATATATTTCCTTGCACCACCGCTAAAATCTACAAATACATCAATATTATTACCTTTATCAAACAATTTCTTTAAAATTTCCAAAGTCCTTATTTCTGAAGTTTTTATATTTTTCCATAAATAATAATTATAAAATATTTTATCAAATATATTTCTTTTTCTTTTTTTGTAATAATAATCTATTTTTTTAACTAAACTTTGAGGTCTAAGAAAATATACGTCAACACACTCAGGTATATCAGTTAAAAATATATTGTCATTACCATTATCATCATCAATCAAAAGAATCAATTTATATTTAGTCGTATCTATATTTTGAAGTACGTCGACTAGAACCCTTTCTCCTCCGCCCATTTTTAAACTTCCATTCTTTATAACTATATTTTTTTTATTTGATTTATTCATTAAAACCATCCCTTTTTATATGTCTCGTTTCTTTTATTTTTTGAATAATTTTTAATTTTTTGAATTTTTTTAATGATAATGCAAAATAATACCAAATGTTTTTATTATATGGATACATCATTTCATGATAATTTTCAATTTTAAAATTGAGCATATCATAATGAGCCCTATAATTTCCAAGCAACATTTTTTTACCTTGTGTATCTAATATTTTTATTTTATTATCTGCTATAATAAAATTCCAAACATTCACGTCTCCATGATAAATATCTAATTTATGTATCTTTTTACAAACTTCTAACACTATATTTTTATAAAAAACTGAATCTTCACCAACAGGATACTCTCCGACAGGCTTTCCAACATAATATTCGAATAATATAGCCGAGTACTCAATAAATCCATTTTTTCTTTTTACTATTGCTGTATATGGTATCCCATATTCTATTAAACCATTTGCTATATGATTTCTTATATTTAACAAAGTTGTTAGAGCTTCTCCTTTTTTAAAGAAACTCATAATATGTCTTTGAATTAACCTATATTCATTTCTAGGTTCTTTTAATAGATATTTTACATCGTTAATTTTTACCACTGCAACATAATTCCTTTTACTTTCTTTCAATATACTATCAATAATATATTTTTTATCTATTATATTTTTTCCAAGATCCAATTCTTTTTTTTTAAAATAAAATACATCAAATCCTTTATATTCACATTTTTTTAAGTCCATATATCCACCAATTTTATCATACATTTTAATATAATATTGCACTATAAATCATTTAATTTTCTCTATAATATTTTTCATCTCATTCACATCAAAACCATTCACATTAAAATCATCATACATACTTTTCCTCTTTGGGCAAAATACTAATTTAGCTCTATTCAAATCCTTAGGGCCCCATACAATATGCCCATAACCCAAAATACCACCATCATATTCATACACTCCTATAACTCCCTTCTTAAAAGCCTCAGCAACATGCACAATAGCGGTATCCGGACTTATAACAACATCTGATATTTTTACATACATAGCACTATCAAGTATACTCTCTATCCCAATCGGAACCTCCACATTATCATAATTCTTCGCAATATCAAAAACCTCTTTGTATTTGTCCCCATGATACAACAATATAACTTTACAATTCTCCAATTCATTTATAATACCATTTAAAGTATCTCTAGAAAAATTCCTGTGTTTACTAGCTCCATATGGGTTAACAACAACTATTTTCTTATAATTCTCCTTTTCTTTTTTATATTTTTCTGCTAAAATATCCAATTTCTCCAATCTATCATTATCAAAATAAATATCGTATTTTATTTTCTTAAAATCAACTAAAATCCCTAGTCTTTTTAAATACGCCAAATATCTATATGAAATATGTTCATTCCATTTAAAATCCTTACCGGCATCTACTGATAGATCGAATAATTTCCATTTACTCTTTTCTAATCCCATATTAATTCGAACTTTGCATAGATTTATAAACATAATTTCTTTCATTTTTATTTCTTCAAAAAATTCCAAAAGTAAATCATACTTACCCTTTTGGATTATACCAGCTAACTTCATCAATGCATCTATTTTACTAGGGTAATCATAGATAATATCTACATACGGATTATTTGATATTATATCTCTAGCACCACCCTTTGTAATAACACCAATTTTTATATCAGGGTATTTTTTTTTAATTTCACGAAACATAAAAGTACTTACTACCATATCTCCTATTTTACCATCACTTCTAAGGAATAAAATAGAATTTATTTTATTTTCTTTTATAATATTATTTGGCTTTATGAGCATGTCTTTATCTAATTTTCTTTTTTTATCCCATATCAATCTACCAAAAAATATTTTAACTTTCCTTAAATATCCCTTTAACATCCTGTTCCATTTTCTCAACATAATATTTATCCCTTATTTATTTATTTTTATAATCAGATCCCCTATAACTCCTTACATCTAACCTTCAATTCTTTCCCATAAAACGCAATTGCTATCCCTAATATATTCTTTACGCCTTTTTTGGATAAAAAAGTCTCATATTTTTTATCTTCTATCTGTTTTATAGCA
>JAITPM010000111.1 GCA_031289425.1 Fusobacteriaceae bacterium | reverse complement strand
AACTAAAAGTAACTACTTCATTTTGCATTGTTATATTTTTGAAAGGATTAGAATCTAAACTTATAGTTCCATTTGTTGTTACATTTAAAGTCCCATCTATTAGAAAGCTGTCATATGTATATGTACCAGCATTTGTCAAACTTCCTAATTTAGCAAATAAAGCTAAACTAGTTAAATAAGATACTTCAGTATCATATGTTGCAGCGAAATTATCGAATACACCTAGATTTACTCCACTAGCTTGCAAAACAACACTTACATTTTGCATATCATTATATCTAGCGGCTGTAATTTCAGCCGATGTACTTGAAGCATTTGAATAATCAACCATTGTCCCTTCAAGGAGAATACCCTTATACATATTAATCGTTGTTGTTCCAGTAAAATCAATCTTTCCTGTTGAATCTGCATAGAATGGAACAATCTCGCTATAGTCACCAGGTGCTCCAGGCACTCCATGATTTATGGTACCAACAAATTCTATTAGGCCATTATTCATAGCAACTACTGCACCTTTTAAACCACTATTTACAATATTTAATGTATTTTCCATTTCAACTTTTGAATTATTTCCGTCTGCAAGAGCCCCTATTCCATTTATTTCTGCCTTGCCAGTAACAACAATTTCTCCTCCGCTTGATGCAAAAGCCCCAATATTTTGATATTTGTTTGATGCTAACGATACATTGCCATCTACTGCCTTAATACTTCCATCAACATCAACTATTGAACCAGTTCCATCAGCATATGCTATTATTGATTTATATCCCCTTGCCACAGTAGTTGCTGTCTCTAAAGTCGTTCCATCATTAAATAGAGTCGTAGATTTTTGATTTATTATTCCACCCTCTTTAGCAAAATATGCTATAGCATATTCTGAACTAGTATCTCCACCATGTGATACCATTCCCAAAGGTATATGTATGTTAATTTCACTTCCCTTGCCATCTAGAGTAGTTCCTATAACTGTTCCAAGTCCGTGTATAGTATTACTAAAAGCACCCGAAGCATAGGCTATTATTGTGTTTATGGAAGCATTTGCTTCTGTGGTAGCAATCTTATCAGTACCATCAGAAAACCAACTTGAGTATTTTAGAGTAGTAGTTCCTACAACTGGTAACTGATCTATACCCGCTTTTGAAGTAATACCCATTGCTTCTTTTGCAATGTCAATAACAGTTCCATTCTCTGATGCAATCATAACTCCATTTTTTGAAAATTTACCAAATTTAATGTCAATCTGACCAATCTCTAAATTATGTATAGAATCCAATTTATAATCTGCCATAGTGCTAGGGTTACGGTCAGGAGCACCTAAATCCGCATTAGTGGCTATTTCTTCTCTTTGTCCAGATTTTGAATAAATACCAACATTCGAGTCAACATATACATCGCTATTTCCTGATATATTTCCATAATCTTGTTTAGTGGAACTAGTTATAGTAGATAATTTCTCACCTATTTTAGCAGATGCAAAAATCTGACCTTGATAAAATCCAATAAAAGGCTTAATATCCGTAGCGATAGTTCCTGTACCATTGTAAATAGCTGGCAAACTAGCAGTATTCATCTTAGTATTAAAAAATATAATTACATTCTCATCACCATACGACTCTGGAGCCGTTATGAATTGCAAAGAAGGTTTCATATCAACACTTCCGTTTATTTGACCATATGTTATTCCATCAGGAGATACTCCACTTAACTTACTATAATCCGGAGAATATCCTAATCCAGAATATACAGTATTTCCAAATCCTTCTAATATATAAGTACCTTTACTTTCTATCTTATAGCTTCCTGAAATACCAGATTGTACATAAATTGAATTTCTATTTGATTGAATTGTTGCATTGATTGTTCCAGAAAATTCACCTCTTTGATTATGTGCATTGTGATTAGTATTTATTGCCTGGTAACCTGCAGGGTATATATAAAATATTGTATTATCCTGATTTTTTATTGTTGAAATCGTAACATTATCTAATGTTATTTTTCCCCCATGCCAAGTTTCAACAGATATAAATGCAGCTTTTCCATAAAGGTGCCCAGTAACATTTTTTATTGTAGCATTCCACACAATATGTATTCCAATTTGACCAGTTTTGGCATTATATGTTCCTGCATTTCCTCCTGCAATATAATAAGTTCCTCCTGTTAAACTTCCGGCTGAATTATTCGCTAGATATGTAACTGCCGGCATTCTGCCATTTATTCCATATTTTATTGATACATCTCCAATGGTATTAGAAAGAACAGTACCAATGGGAGAATTTGTTGGGTTATATCCCGAATATAGTATTCGTCCTGTATTAGTCTGACTAGTAGTAGATGTGTCAGCGTTACTAGATGGCTGAAATTGAAAATCAGTAAATGGTGAAGCATTAGGTACAGGCAAATCCGGATCCACACTAGGCGGTACAACCGTAATAGTAGGTATCTCACCCACTTCCTTAACTGCCATACTAAAACCAGGCGTATTAGGTGTTATACTAAACACCGGCTCAGCAGGATTAACAACAATATTCGGTGCCACAGGATTAATCCCAGGGTCATTTACAACTATAGGTGTCAAAGTCGGTGCTACTACATTAATCGTACCCGGTGCCGATGGTGGCACAACTGATGGCGTAACAATTGTCACATCAATAGGAGATATTGTAGGCACAGACGCAATCGGTGTATTCACCTTTGCCGGTGTAGCCGGCATAGTAATCGCAACTGTCGGTACAACAGGTTTCGTCAACTCAGGTACCCTTACCACAGGCAATATAATAATCTTATCCTCATAATCATACACATTAGTATTCTCATCATACGCTTTCGTATTATTAATCCATCCACTAGATAAATATCCCCCAGCAACCTTATACAAAGCTTCATCAAATACTAATCTGGTTTTATCCATCCTAGTATCTCCCCTAATACTTCCCTTCCAATCCTTCCCAACATTATCTGAAGACTCATACCACCCGATGAGCGAACCAAAATAACTAGGATACCAAGGTTTACTATACCAATCCCCCTCCCTTACCCTACTCATTTGTTCACTTTTCAATTTCCACAATTTATCTTCATTATCCTTAATCATCTGCTCAATTTCCATCTTTTGAGAAACTATCTTATCAAGTAATTCTTGGTGAGTAATCTCAACTTGTGTTTGCAGTTCTGCCGTAGACCCCAGAGTCAGTCCTCCCGTTATCATAAATGCAGTAATCAACGCAACAGTAAACCCTACCTTCTTCTTTTTCAAGAATGCTTTTAAAGATTTTTCTGTCAATTTTTTTACATTATTTCCCATTTTACACACCTTCTCCTATATATTTTCTGTTTTTATTTCTAATTTTTATTTGCTATAAATACTGCTAAATATTTTTTTATTACAAAAATAAATAATTTCATATTTTGTCTATATTCATATTATAAAATAATTAAACATTGCTCTTATAACATCAATTTTCACTATATTTATTTTTATCTCTATATAGTTATAATAGAGAACTTATAAAACAATATTATCATAAAATTTGTGATATGTCTATTTTTAATTTAGAAATTTTGCCATTTTTTTAACATATATTTATTTTGCTTTTCTTTGTGAATAAATACATACAATTATTATCATGTTAAAATAAAATATTATCAAAACATTGATTATTTTTAAAGGTAAAATTAAAATTTAAAACTGTAGAGGCGTTGCACGCAACGCCTGTATAAATATCGAAAACCAAAAAAATAACAATGTTTTTGGAATGAAATCCAAAATATTGTTATTTTTTATATTTCACATTTTATTCTTATAAAAATAATAGCATTTAATAATTTTATTAAAATAAGTTTAGATTTTTGCCCTATAGATTAATTTATACAAACATTTTGTTGTTTCATATTTAAATAGCGCTTTTTTATACAAAAACGTTGCTTTGATACATACTATATTATTATATTACATATTAAAAAAGTTCTCTATTATAACTAAATATATCCCTATTTTCTCTCTTACATAATTCCAATCTTATTTTTTACCAAAACCCTATAAAATCAGCTTTTTTTAAAATTTATTTCAAAATTTTTTTAATTTTTTTCTCTATTTTTTATTGATTATGTGGACAAAAAGCGGACATATTTCAATTTATTTATTTAAATTAACATTTACTATTTCAGACTAAATATTTGATGAAAATATTCAAATTTTCATGTATAATATCATTCAGGAAGAAAAATATCATCTTTTATTTCATTGTCAACCTATATTATAACTATAAATATTTTATATCCAAATAATTACTAAATATAAAGTAATAATTACAATATAAAAGCCAAAAAACTGTATTTATGAGTTGATTAAGTTTAAATATTATTGATAAAGTTTAATTGGCAGTATTGAGGTTCAAATAATAGTATTTAAAAGGAGAGAGATACTTATGTCCAAAATTGTGATAAGAAAAAGAGGCAATAAATGGGAATTTAGATTTGAAATAGCAAAAATCAGCGGTAAAAGAAAGCAATTTTCAAAAAGTGGTTTTATCTCCAAAAAAGAAGCCTATGCCGCAGGCATAAAAGCTCTATCCGAATACAACAATAACGGTCTCATTTTTACGCCTCCTGAAATATCTTATAGCGACTTATTGGATCGTTGGTTATCAGAATATGCAAAGATAAATTGTAAGGTCACAACGCAAGAATTCTATCATCATATCATTAGAAAATTTTTAAAACCATTCCTTGGAAACCAACGAATCAAATCCCTAACTCCAAAATTATTGCAAGAGTTCATATACAGTCTTAGCGGAAGTTACGGATACAAAACCAATATCAAAACTCTACTTTCTTCGACATTGGAATATGCTATATATCCACTAGGATTATTACAAAATAACCCTGCATGTTTTTTAAAAATCCCAAAAGAACAAAAAAAAGAAAGAAATAGATACATAGATTTAGAAATTTTTTCAAAAATTATTTTACTTGCCAAAAGGCCTTATGTAAAAATAGCTGTTTTGCTAGGTTATTATTGCGGTATGAGACTGGGAGAGGTTTTTGGTCTGACATGGAATAATGTAGATTTGATAAGAAACACGATTACAATAGAAAAAACCTTATCGGTTTTGGAAGGTAAAAAATATCATCTTGGAATTCCAAAAACACAGACTTCCAATAGAACTATCGCCATAAATAAATATTTATCAAGAGAACTATATTCTTTTAAATTATTTCAAGAAGAAAATAAAAAAATATATAAAAATTCCTATAGTTATTATAATAATGCCCACGGCACACTCACATTGGGAGGCAATAAAAACCTTAATTTGGTTATAGTCCGAGAAAACGGAATGATGAATATGATCACATTTTCAAAAAAAATTTTACCTACTATTTCCAAAATGATAAATTTTAAATTCACTTTCCATGACCTGAGGCATACAGCAGCCTCAGACTTAGTAGCATCCGGTGCAAATATCAAATACATCCAAGAACGACTGGGTCACGCCAGTGTGAAGACAACATTGGACATATACGCCCACGTTACCAATACAATGGAAAAAGAGGCCATAGAAATTTTAGAAAAATTATCCTGCCCACCAATTCCAAAAATCGTGGACAAAAAGTGGACAATGAGCATAAAGAAAGACCTCTAGTTTTCTAGAGGTCTTTTTTCCCTAATCCAATCCATAATTATTCATCTTACTCCGAAGCGTATTCCGTGTAATTCCAAGCAATTCCGCAGTCTCAATCTTCTTCCCATTTGTAATTTCCAAAGTTTGTTTTATCAATTCCTTTTCCAATTTTGACATTATATTAGAATAATAATTATTTTTATTTAATCCCTTATACAAAAAAATCTCACCTTTTACCCAATCTTTAAGAACAGAAACTTGACTATCTTCTTTTTTCTTTAAAATTTTTGTACCAAGTACGGCACTCGGTAAATCTTCATGTAAAATAGAATTACCCCTGCACAATGCAACTGCAGATTTTATAGCAGTTTTCAATTCATTTACATTTCCGGGCCAATCGTACCTGAGCAACTTATTGAGAGCCGGTTTACTTACACCTTTCACATTTTTATTTAATTGTTCATTACACTCTATCAAATAATGGTCAATAATAAAAGGAATATCCATAATTCTTTCTCTGAGAGGAGGTATAGTTATCTCCAAAACTTTTAATTTACTATACAACTCTTCTATAAATTCTCCCTTATTTATCATTTCCTCTAAATTTTCACTGGTTGTAGCAATAATCCTGACATTTACAGATATGTCTTCTATTCCACCCATTCTATAAAATTTGCCCTCTTCCAAAAAATATAACAATTTTGATTGCATATCAAAAGTCAATGCCTCTATATTCCCAAAATGGAGAGTCCCTCCATTGGCTTTTTCTAAATCTCCAGCCTGGGATAATACTGCATCTTTAAAAGCACCTTTCTCATATCCAAATATTCTTCTCTCCAATAATTCTGCCGGAAAAGAAAGGCAATTTATACTGATAAAGGATTTGTTAGATGGATCACTAAATTGATGTATCGCCTTGGCAACGCTTGTTTTACCTGTTCCTTTTTCTCCGATTACCAACACAGGCATTACTATGCTTGCCACTTTCCCTATCATTTTATACATTTCTACTATTTCTTTACTTTGACCAATTAATTTATCGCCCGTAATTTTATTTCTTGAAACCTTTTCCGCTAATAATTTATGGTCTTTTACAGATTTTTCAATTATTTTTATTATTTTTTCTGTATCTTCCGGAATAAGTATATAATCATACGCTCCTGCCTTAATACAACCGGCCACCAAATCTAAATTTGAAGTTTCACCGAATACGATTATCACAGCATTTTTTTGTAAATCTCTGGTATTCCTTATAAGCTCAAGCAAATCCTCTCTCAGAAAACTGGTTTCTTCCAATATTATTGCCTCATATCTTTTTGATTTTGTATGTTTTGTAAACTCACTAATAGTTTCTGTAAAAATTAATTCATTTTCACAATTATTTTCCAATTGATTTTTTAGTGCATCGTATATTCTAAAACCTAAAAGAGTCAAGCTATTTCCTCCATTTTACAAATTTATATATTTATTTTGTATTGGCGTTGCATGCAACACCCCTACTATTAACCTAATCATATCCCCTTAAAGTAAAACTATACTCCAAAACTACTTCTCCTTGTACATTCTGTCCTCGTCTGCTAAGGTGTATCTTCCAAGTTCTGCCTACCTCTTCTATTGCCTGATTAATTTCAGGTACGCCACTTCCTTTTTCCAACTGAAATTTATCGACGTTTCCATCTTCATTTATTGTCATTCTAATTTTTACGATTCCATGCATTCCACGCAATTGAGCACTTTCCGGATACACCGGTTCTTTATTAGAGATATCCCATGTTGCGACTATACTCCCATCTTCCACCCCCATTTTATATCCGCTGGGAAGTCCAACTACTGCTTCTTCTGTAAAAATTCTATCGAATTCCTTGTCTTTTCCTTCATCTGAATTAAAAGCAATTTTATCCGGTAAATCAGCAATAAATTTCTCATCTGTTTCTTTTATATTATCTATATTCACCATTTCTATCTTTTCTTGGTCTATTTTGAACTCATTGTCTTTGGTTATTATTCCTTCGGTCAATTTTTTTTCTTCACTATTACCTATAGTTCCCACATAATTACTTTCTCTCGTTCCAAAATCGCTAGTCAAGACATTTATATCTGGAGCAGATATACTTTTAGATATAGTTTCTATAGATTCTTTTGCTATTTTAGATTCTTCTGCAGGTTTTATCTCAGGCGCTTTCTCCTCTTTATCATTTTTTACTTCATTTTTTATTTCTTTAGAAATACTTTTTTCAGCCGTATTTTTATTCCCCTCTCCCTTGGTATTCAGTTTAGCTTTTTTCGTATCCTCGAAAGCAACAAGACCTACTTTTATTTTGGTATCTACAACTGTTTCAGATGTGATTGGCGGAATAAGCAGAAGTAACACAGAATTTATAATCAATGAGATAGTAAGACTAAAATAATCTATTTTTTTCATTTACCCCACCTCCTTTATAGAGAAAACCATTTCTATTTTAATTCTGATGTATCCATATCCAACGATGTAGCTCCGGCTTCCCTTACCACAGTCATTATATCTACTAGAAATCCATAATCAATTTTTTTATCAGCACTTATCAAGACATTTTTTTTATTGCTTACAGCTAATTTATCTGTTACTTCTTTTTTTAATGTACCTTTTTTTACTTTTAATTGAACAACTTTGCCTTTTTCATTATAATTCAAAACTATATCTTTATTTGCCAAAACCATTACTTGGATACCACTAATTTCTTTTATTTCCTTAATACTGGATTTAGGCAAATCAATTTTGATTCCACTAGTGAAATCTTCAAAAGTTGTTGCAACTAAGAAAAATATCAAAAGCAAAAATACAACGTCTATAAGGGGCGTTATATTCATTATTAATTCCCTATTAGTTTTTCTTATTTTTCTTTCTAGTTTCATCTTTTTCTCCATATGATAAATATGTTTTATCTATTCTTTCATAGGGGCGTATGATTGCGCCCTCGTAAATTTCATTTAAACAATATCATTAAACCACACTATCTAAAAATATTAACAAGTTCGGCAGAATTCTTCTCTATATAACTAACTATTTCATCAATTTTCTTATTAAAATAATTATAGAAAAATAACGCCGGTATAGCAGCTATTAATCCGGCCGCCGTAGTTATAAGAGCCTCAGATATCCCTATTGCCAATATAGACGCATCCCCTGTCCCATGAATTGATACTGCGTGAAAACACTTTATCATGCCGAATACAGTTCCCAGCAATCCCAAAAGTGGAGTCGCATTAGCAACCAACGAAAGCATCCACATATTCCTTTCTATTCCCGGCAAATGTGCCATTGCACATTCTTTTGCTTTCTCATCCAATGCGATAGCATTAGAATTTTTAGTTTTATAGTAATAAATAAGGACATCACACAATACCCTGGAACTAGAACTTTTTTCTTTATCCAAAGCAAGTACCGCTTCTTTTATTGATCCTTTTTCTATATATTTTTTTATAGCAGGAGTTATCTCCCCTGTATTATCTCTTTCTTTTACTTTAAAATATACAAGGCGTTCAATAATTACCGTAATACCTATTATTGACATCGCTATTATAAAATACATTAATATTCCGCCACTTTTTACCCAATACATAATTCTTCTCCTTCTTTATGATATTTAAAAAAATATCTTTTATTACATCTATAATGCTATGACCAAAGCCGCAACCCCAATAGCACCTATTATCCACTTTAAAGCTCCCCCGCTTTTCTTTTTTTCTTTAGGGGCAGTTATTGATACCTCATTCGACAATCTACTTTTGTCTCTTTGTATTACTTGTATTTTTTCAGAAGATGCTTCTTTGCCAGTAATAAATCTTTCAGAAGAATTGGTATCCATACGGCTATTATCTATATCGACATCCTCAGTAGAAAGACTCTTTTCTTCCAATTGTTCTTTATTTACTCCGACTATTTCCTTATCTATAGATGGTATTACCACCCCTCCTGCAGCGTAAGATGCTATATAGCCAACTAAGAACAAACTCAATATAAATTTTTTCATTTTTCATACCTCCTAGACAATGTTTTTTAGTTTTTTAAATATTCAGAACATTTTAATGCCAATTCTTTATTTATTTTTTCGAGTTCACCTATATATTTTTTTGCATCATCTTTCAAATTAGATTTAGCCGAATAATATACCATTCTTTCTAATACAAATTCTTTGTATTCTTTTTTATTTATTTCCTCTCCCAATTGATACAATTCTTTATAAATATTTCTAGCTTCTGCTTCCTTACCAATTTTTTCAGCCATTTGACCTGCCTTTATTTTTGCAACTTGGCTGTAATTACCAATATACAGCATATAACATTTTGAATACCCTCTGAATGCATCTTCAAATTTATTTTCAAATTCATCACATGCAGCCATTTGATACATTGCCAAATCTTTATATTTACTATTTTCAAAATCTAGAGCCTTTTGATAATTTTGTCTCGCATTTTCATAATTTTTTTTCACAAAATAATATGTTCCTATATTTAAATATCCATAATCTCCATATTTTTTGCTGTTTTTTAATTTTTCATGTTCTTTAAAAGCTGCTTCACTATTATTTTCTCTTGCATATATCATTGAAACATAATATGTCTTCATTTCATCATTTGGAAGTTTCTCAACAAATTTTTTAGCCCTATCTAATTGTTCATTTATCAATAATATTTCAAGTATTCTTTCAGCCGCATTGTTTTTTATATTTGCAGTCTTTGATGTATTATATAGATTTTCATAATACTCTATAGCTTTATCATTATTTTTCAAATATTCATAGACTGCCCCTGATAACATCAAAACATTATCTTTCAATTGGCTTTTTGGATATTTTTCTAAGAATAGCCCACTTTCATTATTGAAGGCTCCCATATCTCCCATATTAGCCAAAGTATTTAGATACCAATAATATGCCTGTTCTGAATAACCACCATCTGGGTATTTATCATATACAGCCTTATACGCTTCTCTGGCTTCTTGTAATTTTTTTTCTCCATAATAGCCTTCTGCTATCTGAAACATAGCGTATTCAGCTGATTTTTCATAAGATAATAATTTTTCATAAATTTCTCTACTCTTTGCGAAATTATCCAATCTGAAATAACTTACACCTATTTTGTCAATTATTTCTTCTTTGTCAGGCGCATTTTCAATTGTTAAATACTCTTCACCAATATTTATTGCCTCCTGATATTTTCCCCATAAGAAATAATTTCTTACTTGGTTAAATTTTACTTTTATCGCTAATTCTGCTGCTATTCCGGAATTTTTTAAGAGATCTCCAAAAATTTTATCTGCTTTTTGATAATCAGCAATTCCGATATTAGCGATACCTTTCAAATATCTGTTATCTAAAGTATCATCATCCATATCCAAATAAACTAATAGTTCATTGTATTTTTTACCATTTAATAACATAGCTATTAGATTACTTAACATTTTTTTGTCTTTATTACCATTCAAATATTTTTTATATACGTTAATAGCATCATCTATTCTGTTTTTATTATAGTATGTAGATCCCATAGCATTGTAATTTCTTTGCTTGTATACTGTATCATCAGGATATGCCTTGTTAAATTCATTAAATGCTTTTTCCAAGCCTGCTACATCATTGTTCTTAGCTGTTGCAACAATTATCTTATATAAATTTTCTTTAGATTGCGTCTTTGTATAAATATCTTTATAATAATTAATGGCTAAATTAAAATCACCTAATTCATAGGCCGCATTTGCTATAATTTCTTTGATATTATCACTGTCTGATTTTGATATTTTTACTTTATTCGGAATATTTCTATTATTTAGAATTTTTTTATAATTTTTTAATTTATAATCTGTAGAAAAAATATAAAAAAGCGCTTTAGAATAATAGGAAGTATTATTTAGTCTTTCAAAATATCTTTGTGCATCTTGGTTTCTTCCCAATTTATAATAAGAATAGCCCATTCCATATATAGCCTGCAAGTTTTTAGTGTCGATTACTTTTCCATAATATTCTACGGCTTTCGAATAATTACCTTTATCCGCATAACTATCCCCTAGTACTATTGATATCTCATCTTTATCCTTTGTATTTTTAACATTTCCCAAAAGTTCCTCTACTTCTTTGTCATTTCCTGTCTTTATATATGCATCTATCAAAGAAGTGAGAGATCTCTTTCCATAACTACTAGTCGAATCTCTAGATACTACATTTTTAAATCTAGTAATTGCATCTGCTAGATTATTACTCCTACTATAAATACTTCCATATAAATAATTTACTATTATATAATTTTTGTCACTTGATCTAATAGTCCCAAGTTGATCCAAATATACCAAGGCATTACTATATTGTTTGTTGTTATAGGACATGAGTGCCAGACCCAATAAAGCGTCAGTTTTATACCTAGCTCCCATCATAACCACTTCGTTTAGTTTTTTCTGAGCATTGACATAGTCTTCACGTTCTACATATTCCATTCCGACTTCATACAACCCTCTTGCATAATAATCATTATTTCTATCTATTAATAATAAATAATAATCACTTTCTTTTTTGTCTCCGATAGAAGCATATGACCGCATTAAGTAATAATTAACCTCATTCACATTAGTAATTTTTCCATTTTCTAAATACATTTTGAAAACTCTGATAGTATTTTTATAGTCATCATTTAAAAAATAAGTCTTAGCAAGTCTTTCCAATATTTTTGCTATATTTCTAGACTCTGGATACGTTGATACGAATCTATTCGATTCTTCTATCGCAAGAGAGAATTTCTTTTGACTGTATAATTCATCTAGGTATGCCAGGTCATCTCTTTCATTAGCAAACAAATAAGTACTTATTCCAAAAAATATCATTAGAATTAAAATTATTTTTTTCATATATCCTCCAATACGTTATTGTAAATTATAATTGTATGTTTTTATCTCTTGCATACCATTTCTAAAAACTCTTCTATTTTCTCAGTTGAAACACTTGTATCAGTACATGGTTCGTTAATTATTTCATTGAACACTCCATATACATCCATTGGTATAGCATCGCATACACCAGACATCAGGTCTCTCTTACAAGCTACGGCTATTACCAATTTTGCCTTTATTTCTTTTATATATTTTCTGGCTAAAGTGCCGCCGGTGGCCACTTTTATTTTGACGCCATATTTTTCAGATAATTTTTTTAAAGTTCCTATTACACATTTTCCACATGTTTTACAGTTATCAATATTTACTGTAATTCTAAACAAACATAGGCTATTTTGTAAACAATGCGGTAATAATATTAGAATTTTACTACCATCTATTTTTTTATCAGTATATTTCTTTATTATTTTATTATTATTATATTTTATAAAATGTGATGCAATTTTATTCATATCTTTATGGTTATTTTCTTTACCTATTTCACTGATTACATATAAAGCGTAATAAAAGCCATATTTCAATCTTGTAAAAATCTTCTCCACATTTTTCCCCTCTTATTTTGATTTATATAAATTATAGCACTATTTTTGCCCATTTGTCTATACTTTTTATGTTATTTTCCTATGAGTAAATATAAAGAAGAATATCTCATTTTCAAAATAATTTTTATCATTATAAAATGCGGAAAAATATTCCGCATTTCTATCACTTATTTTGACATATACTTTGATTTTTGATAATTTCTCTATTTATTTTTTAATGATAATGGCATTACTATATAAATATATTTTTTCTCCGTAAAATAAGGTGTAACTTCTTTTTTCTCTGTTTCTTTTTCTTCATTATTTTCAATTTCTTTATCATTTTCCGAACTACCAATAATTTGGCGGTTTTTATGAGATTCAAATCCACTTGTGATTTTGACAGAATTCGCAGAACTTACTAATTCCATAGAAATATTATCTTCCTTATCCAAATTTTGTACAAAATCTAATATAAATTTAGCATTAAGTGCAATTTTTATAGGATCTCCAATAAAATTGACTTCGGCAGATTCACTAATTTTCGCTATATCGTTTGCTCCTTCTATTACCATTGATGAGCCGGAAAATGTAATAGTTGCCCCATATTTGGCCTCTTGACTATTTCTCACAAATATTGACACCCTTTTTAATATTTTAGAAAATTCACTATTTTTTATTGTTAATTTTTTATCGTATTTTCCACTTTCTAAAATAGCTCTATAATTTGGGAAAGTCATATCTACGACTCTACTTATTGTCAATGTATATCCCAATTTAAAGAATATTTTTCCATCCATCCAATAAAATTTCACTTCTAAATCTTCGTTATTTCTAAATAATTTTACTAAAGAATCCACAGTAGAAAATGGAATGCTCAAGTTTATTGGCTCATTTATTTTATCCATTTCGCTTTCTAAATACGTCAATCTAAACGTGTCTGTAGATATGAATTTTATAGTGTTTCCTTCACTTTCCATCCTTACACAATTGATGGATACATTTTCAGGAGAAACAGATGCTGAAAATTTTACTTTTTCCAATACATCTGCCAATGTCCTAGCAGAAGTGCTAAAATTTTCAACTTTTTCATCAAAATTTATGTCTACCGGTAATGCTGGATAGTCATCAGCGTTCATCAATGCAAATTCTGATGAAGAATCCTCATTTTCAATCAAAAGATTATTATCTTCATTTATACTCAAAGTTATATCCACATCATTTAGCTCATTTAGATATTCTGCCACCATATGATGCTGAAAAACTATTCTTCCCCCTTCTATAATATCATCACAAGGAATCATTGTAATAATAGTAGTCTCTAAATTAGTTCCACAGAACAATAATTCATTTTTCCCTGCGTCCATGTATACACACGAAATAATAGGTTTCACTTTATTTTCAACTATTGCCTTCTCTACTGTCTTTATACCATTTAAAAAATTTTCCCTATTAATTTTTAATATCACTTTTCTTCCTCCTAGGATCTATTTTTAGTTTTCTTATGTTTTGAGAAAACATTAATAATTAAATTGTTTGTTATAAAATTCTGTCCTCTAATTCCTTGGAATATTTTGTTCTAAGTTTTTGTAACGTTCTTTTTTCTATTTGTCTTACACGTTCTCTGGTTATATTGAATTCAAGTCCTATCTCTTCTAACGTGTGTATTTCATATCCGTCAAGTCCAAATCGCAATTTTAAAATTTCTTTTTCTCTATCATTCAGTCCATTGACCATATCGATTATCTGTCTTCTTCCGATTTCTTCTATAACCTTGTCCTCCAAAGAACCGGTATCATCATTTATAAGTGTGTCTTCCAAAAATATATCATCCCCAATAGACATATTCAATGACATGGTGTCTTGAAAATCCAGTAATATTTTTTCGACCTTATCTTGATTTATATCCAATTCATTGGATATGTTTTCTATTGAAGGATAGAAACCATCTTCTTTCACCTTAGACATTATATACCTATTTACCCTATTTAGCAAATCATATCTATAGGACGGAATCCTTATATCCCGCCCCTTATTAATAACAGCTTTACTAATTGCTTGTTTTATCCACCACACAGCATAAGTAGAAAACCTGAATCCTTTACTGCTATCAAATTTTTCGATAGCATGTATAAGTCCAAAATTTCCCTCACTTATGAGATCTATAAAACTCATTCCTTTTTTTGTATATCCTTTGGCAATATTTACAACCAATCTTAAATTAGATAAAATAAGTTGATTTTTAGCTTCAACATCTCCACTTTCTATTTTTATTAATAATTCAAATTCTTCCTCTTTATCCAAGACTTTGTATTTTCTTATATCTTCCAGATAAAGAGAAATAAGATCCCGTTCTTCCATAAGATACCTCTTTTCTCATTAATAAAATTCTTCTTTAGTAGCTCGTCTCATAAGACCCGTCACAATACTCTTAACATCAGCATTCTTATATATTACAGAGTATATTCCCTCTATCAAAGGCATAGAAACACCTAATTTTTTAGCACTTTCATGTATTGCTTTTATTGTCGGTACACCCTCCGCAACCATCACCATATCAGATAAAATTTTATCTATTTTTTCACCTTTTCCGAGTAATTCTCCCACATGCCTATTTCTACTGTGTTTACTCGTACAAGTTACTACCAAGTCTCCTATTCCGCTAAGTCCTGAGAATGTGATATCTTTAGCTCCCAATTCTTTACCATACCTTCCCATTTCAGCTATTCCTCTCGTAATAATAGCAGCCTTTGTGTTATCTCCATACCCCAATCCATCAGATATCCCTGCTCCTATTGCCAGACAATTTTTTACTGCACCCCCCAGTTCCACACCCATCATATCATCATTTAAATACACTCTAAAGCTATCTGAATTTAATAATTTTTGTATCTTTTTGGCTCTACTTATCTCTCCGGAAGCGACAATCGTACTGGGGAGACCCAGTGCTACCTCCTCCGCATGAGTGGGACCTGAGAGAACCACTATATTTTTATGATATTTTCCAAAAATTTCATCTTTAATTACTTCCGACAACCGCATTCCGGTGGATATTTCTATTCCCTTGGCCGTGTTTACCATGATAGCATTATCAGATATTTGATTGGAGAATTTTTTTACTACTTCCCTAAGTTTTTGAGAAGGGACAGAAAATATAATATATTTAACATTTTTTAAAAGCCCTTCCGTTTCTCCCGTAAAATGTAAATTATCCGGAAGTTTTATATTCGGCAAATACCTTTTATTCTCTCTTTCTTTCTCTATTTGCTCTGCTCTATCTTTTTTATAATCCCATATCTTGACCTTATGTCCATTCCATCCCAACAGAATTCCCAATGCACTTCCCCAACTTCCGGCACCCAAAATAACTACATTTTCCACGTACCCTCCTTATAATTTAAATTTGTTTTCAGTTCCGTCTCTTAATCTTAATATATTAGCTCTATGCTTATATACAACGAATATTCCTATGATTGTTGCAATTATTATAAGAGGTATTCTTGGTATTCCTGCTCTTATTCTAAAAAAACAAGTGAGTATTGGCAGTAATAATGCACAAACAATTGATCCAACAGAAATGTATTTACTAAAATAAACTATAACAATAAATACTCCTACTAAAATTATTGTTATTCCGGGAATTAAAAATAAGAATACACCCATACTTGTAGCAACACCCTTTCCCCCATTAAAATTTATAAAACAAGAAAATGTGTGCCCAATTATTGCTATCATTCCAATGACAATGAGATGGGTTCCTTGTACTCCAAAATAATTAGCTAAAAAAAGAGGAAAAAATCCCTTCAAAACATCCATCAACAATACTATAATACCATATTTGGCTCCTAAAACCCTATATGCATTGGTAGTTCCGGTATTGTTGCTTCCATGTTCTCTTATATCTATTTTTTTAAAAAACTTACCTATCCATACACCACTTGGTATGGCTCCAGAAAAATATGCAATAATAGCAAATAATAATGTTTTCATATTTTCTCCTATTTAAACAACATTTTTATATAAACAATTATATCCCCTATAAATACAAATATTTGGGTTACAGGCATTTCTAAAAAATATTTTATATATAAATACAAATAACCACAATGCAAGATTAGTGTCAGTATTTTGGGCTTTCTTTTTTTAGCAAAAATAAGTTTTAAAAATGATAATATGACTCCAAAAGCTGCTATTATTCCAGTAAAGAACATGATTTGATCAGTGAAAACTTTATCTTTTAAGAATAATAAATATCCTCCTGTCCTATCATCAGGCAATCTTTTTAATAAAAAATAACAAATCCCATATATATATTCTAGAAAGCAGAAAAACATAGACATTTCACCTCCATAATGAATTCTATCGGCCGATTTATTTACTAGCCGCCTCGAGCTGGCGATAGACCTCTGTGTTTTGGAAGTCCGAAGGACTTTCTATTAAATCAATCGCACGCTTTCCACTGTTATTTATTGTTTTTGCATCCGCTCCTGCCTTAAGTAGGAGCAATATAGCATCCGGATCTGCATGAAGCTGAGAAGTATACATCAAAGCTGTATGTCCCCTATTATCTTTCGCATTGACATCTGCTCCCGCAGTAATCAGAAGCGAAATTACTTCTGCACTATTATTTGGGTTAGAAAGAGCAGCATACATCATAGCTGTTGCCCCATAAGTATCTTCCTTAGCGTTTACATTAGCTCCTGCGTTTATTAAAAGCAAAACAATTTCTTGTTTATAATTACCAACTGCTCTCATCAAAACTGTTATACCCTTAACATCAGCATTCACGTCCGCTCCAGCTTCAATTAAAGCTGCCACTATTTCAGGTGAAGGATTTTTGGATATAGTAGCATACATCAAAGGTGTCCATAGGTCACCATCTTTTATATTAACATTTACACCGCTCTCAATAGCAGCTTTGACCTCATTTGTCATGCCTTTTAGGCAGAATTCCATAAAATTCGTATCGGATATCTTTGTACCGGAATTCGTATCCGTATTGGTAGTTGAATACGAAGGAGAGGCAATGAATAATAGACAAACGAACAAAGCACCGAGCAAAGGAACTTTTGACCGACGGCATGTAGCTTGATTCATAGTTTCCAAAAGTCGAGTATTATTTTCGTTTTCAGGAATTAACCCTTCTTTAGTACCGCAGTTAGAACGAAATGAAATTCCATCTCGTATTTTTTGTCCATATTTTATGCAAAACAATTTAAAATTTTTACACATACCGTATCGCTCCTTTTTTATTTTTTTAATCTCTCGTAAAACTGGTGTATCGTCTGGATATCCGTCAAACTCACTTATTTGTACATTGCATTTGCTTTAATGGTATTCAATATTCTTATTATTTTCTTCTGTCTTCCTTCATCAAATATTTCTCTAAATTGATAAAATTTTTCATTTTCATTACCGGTCAAATCATATTCGTCTAGATATCCATTTTCTATAACATCATTCATCAAACCTTTTAAAAATTGCTTTTGCTCATCATTCAATGTTTTATCCTCTGTGACGTCAAAAAAAGCCACTTTTACACTTTCTTTTTCTAGTTTGGCTATTTTTCTTACTAAAAGTCCATATGGTATATCCCCAAAGGCATCCTTGTAATTATTTTTTGTTCCTAATCTTTTTACAAACATTTTATCCAATGATTGATAATCAAGGGGCATTATAGGCATATTATTCCTTAGCTTGTAGACCGCCACCTGATGGAAACTAGTCATGATATAATCAATTATTTTCTCTTTATATTCTTTTATTATTTTATTATCATTTTCTGACTCATCATCTTCACGACTATCAGAAAAATCTACATTTTCTCCTGATACATTTTCTATTTTATCATTTTTTTCTTTTGAGTTTTCTATTTTCTTCTTTTTTTCATCTTCCTCTTTATTTGAGCCAGATGAAAATAAATATTGTATAATTTTTCTTAATCGTATTCTCACTTGATCCAGTTCCATAATTGTGCTGTTATCCAAAAATTTACTACTGCCATAATATCGGATATGATCTATTTCATTTTTTACTTCAGGTTCGTTTTCATTTTTCAAAAGCATATTACAAATATTTCCCAACTGCTCTTTAGCCCGTATAAAAAATGGTGTAGCCTCCACTTGAGCCAACATTAATCCATACATGAAGTTATCAAACTGTAAACTGTATTCTTCACCCTTCATTCTCACTAGAGGAGCTATTTGTGTTTCCAGTACAGTTTTATCTTCTTTTGTTATGCCATCCGTATATGTGGATTTGATACAATATCTATCTATGCTTCTCAATTGTAAATGAACATTTGTAAGCTCTTTGCTTACATTTTCTATGTTAGCAACTATAGAGTCTATTAATTTCCCGGAAAACGCCTGATAGTCTTTATCCGTGATTTTATCATTTTGAATAGAATAAATAAGTCTTACATGCTTTATAAAAATTTCCTCAGATATATTTTTGACTTCTATTCCTTTTATTGATTTTTTATCCTCATTAAAGAAAGTAAAATTTTCCAAATAATCAAAGATATAATATCTCTTTTTTCCTATATAAATCCCTTCTTTGGGCTCTATACATGTGATATTGTTGCAGATTCTATTCCCTATACTTATCATCTGTTGAAATTCAAATTTTGAGTAAACTTTTTTGAATAATACGATATTTAAAATTTCCGGAATATTCATTCCCATTGTAGCAAAACCAACATCTATCAATATATTCATATTTTTATTCGGATTTATAAAATCATCGACAGAGTCTCTTTCATTAAACAAAGCCAATTTTACAAATTCATTTCCGAAATCCGGAAATTTTATCCTAAATCTTTGTAGTATTAATTCTCCATGTTTTTTATTTTGTGCAAAGATAATTGTTTTCCCTACAGTCTCACTTTTAGCTTCCTTTATACCTACTTTCATAATATTCATCAAGACAGTATCTATAGTAAATGTATTCATTAAATAATCGTCTACCATAGGATTTGGCACCCAATTCAACATTTTGCTTGGGTCATCTGTATAGGTCTCTTCACAAAGGTTCTTATTCTCAGCAGCCAAATGATCATACAACATACCATTTTCTAGCATTTTATTCTCTATATTGACTACACTATATGGAACTATTATCTTATCTTTTTCTAGTGCTTCTTCAGCATAATAGATGTATCTATTGTCTTCCCTAGTTGTTTCAAAAAAATCAAAAACATCTAAGTCCAAATCAGCCTTTGGTAAAGATGAGATTCCGACAACAGACGAATCAAAATATTCGAATATTTTTCCATATGCAGCTATCGTATTTCTACATAGGTTTTCAACCACTATCAAATCAAATTTTCCGGGAGAAAAATATTTTTCCCCGCTTCCTGTTATATTTCCCAATTCTTTTATTATATCCTCCGGCGTAGATATAATGAGTCTTCCAGTTTCATCTGAATACTTTGTATACTCACCAATTGACATGCTTAAGATTAATTGTTTTAATAGTTTTTTGGTATATTTTAATTGTACATCTCTACCTATAAGATATAATATACTAGTGACATAATTGGCTCTAGACATCAGGTCGATTAATCCACACAGGACTCTACTTGGTACACTTCCGTTTGCCATAAATATAAGACTCTTTGTTTTATTTTCTATAAAATCAGAAGTTATAGCTTTTATTGCATCCACTTGATATTTCATATTAGCTATTCTGGTATCAATAGGTACTGTAATTAAATTTTTTTTACTTTTTATTTGATTTTTTATCCTATGAAGATCTTCTATATCAAAGATTCCTCCAATTTCCCTTGGAACAGAATTTATATTCTCCATATAGTAAAAACTACCACCATTCACCAAAAAAATTGCCGGGATACGTCTAGTTTCTCCCCCTATATGGCTGGCATATTTTATTGCCAATTTTCTTCCATATTCTATATCTTCCAAGCTGTATTTTCCTTCTATAATCGCCAAAGGCAAACCATCTTTTCCTACAAGTAAATAATCTAATGCAATTTTTTCTTTACCTTCTATTCCATTTCGGATTGTATATTCTACATTTTTTTTGACATCTCTTTCCGGATCCCATCCCGAAAATTTTAAGTCCAAATCTATATAAAATTCTCTCACCCTCATTTTATAAAAATCAACAGGTGTAAATTTTCTATTTTTTCTATTCGCCTCTTTTTTAGAAATAAAATAATTTCTTAAGTTCAAAATTTGATCCTCTAATTTTCTGCTCTCTTTCTCATCTCTAAAAATAAGGCTTTTTTTCTCATATGCCATCTCCTTATTTAAAATCATTATCATCCCGACTGGTATGTCCTCTTCTTTGAACTCTTTCTCATCATAAGTCAGACCATAGATATAACTTACCCATAGAACAAATTCAAATAGAATTGAAAGCACCAAAACTGCATCATCTTTTGTAATTTCATCTTCAGAATTTAATGTAAACTTCCAAAGTTTTACTACATATGGCAATTTTAAATATATCTGCTCATCAACTATGGATTTAAACAAGGGATCATATATGAATTGATCCAATGATTTATATTTTTCTCTGGTAGATATATTTTCTACTGCGTAAACCCATTTTACAGCAAAAGTCAAGGCTTCGTAACAACCAAGTATACTTAACATCAAAGATGTCGACAAAACTTTCTCTGTCTCTATACACGCATCAGAAAATAGCATGTATTCTTTTTTATCCTTTAAATACTCAAAATTTGTAGGCATTTTTTCCCCTTATATTGTTAACTGAGTAATTAATCTATTCAGATTGAAATTTATTTTTAAATCTATTTTTTTATAAAATTTTTATTTAGTTTTTTAACATTATACTACAAAAATCATCAAATTGTCTATAGCTTAGGCAATTATTTTTACCGTTTAAACATTTATATACAAAAAATTTATCAACATTTTAAAACAACCATAGAATACATATATTTTTATATAATCAAATGATTTTAAAAAGTTTTAATTTTATACTTTAAAAAAAATCATAGTTGCATTATCAAAAGTATATTTATATTTTATCATATATTAATGAATAAATATACATTATAATCTATTCAATTATTTAATAGATTTAAAATCAAAAAATATTACTATAAATTTTGTTATAATTATGATAAAATAATAAAAATAAAATAATTATCAGAAAAATTTTTAAAATATAAACGGAGGATTTCATGAAGAACAAAACAATGTTTTTACTCTGGTTAGGAGCAGCTATTTCTGTCTCAGAAATATTCACCGGAGGACTTTTAGCTCCACTCGGCATTGCAAAAGGGATTGCCATTATAGTTGTTGGGCATCTTATAGGTACTGGCCTTCTGGCTTTTGGAGCCTATGTCTCATATTCTAGAAAAATGAATGCAATGGACAGTGTTGGTTTTTCCTTAGGGAAAACTGGCGGTAAAATAGTCGCTGTTATAAATCTTATTCAACTGATAGGTTGGATAATTATCCTAGTAGTCCAGTCGGGAAAAGTTATTTCAGTAATCTTGCCTAATATACCGTTTTGGTCTATAACTCTTTGCTTATCTGTTCTACAGATAGTATGGGCTATAATTTTTGGTAGTCCTGGTAGTAGAATGAATGATGTCGCAGTCATATTGCTATCAGCTCTTTGCTTATCGTTTTTTGCAGAAATATATGGTTACAATCAAGCTCCGGTAGTTTTAACGGAAAATGTAAATATAATATTAGGTATAGAATTATCTATTGCTATGCCGGTATCATGGTTACCCTTGGTAGGCGATCATTCTCATAAAGTAGACAATAAAATATGTGCAACCGGAATGCCTTTTTTGGGGTATTTTGTAGGAAGCACTCTGATGTATATACTTGGTCTTTTGATAACCATAACTAGCGGAAAAGATATATTTGATTTCATTGGATCAAGTAAATTCAAATATATCGCTTGCGGAGTCGTGCTATTATCTACTATAACGACAAATTTTGTAGCTTTATATTCTGCTGCAATTTCTTCTACACAACTTACAAAATATGATAGTATCCAAAAAAAGATTATAAAAGTAGGCATGATTACCCTTATTTTTGCTGTATTTTTTCCTGTAGAACGCTTTTCATTAGTTCTTGAAAAATTCCTTACATCAATAGACATGATCTTTGTACCAATATTTACCGTCATTTTTTTGGAATTTTTATCAAATAAAACTCGGTTTGAAAAAACTATAAACTGGAAACTTATCATTATAGCATTTGCCGGTATGATTGGTAATTTATTATTCTCTAAATATAATATTTTTATTCCGACAATAATGAGTATTTTATTGATTACTGTATTATTCAGCGTAGCGAACTACATTGGTAGTAAAAAATTACAAAAATAATCTATAAAAAAATTAAAACAAGGGTATATATGTGTATTATGAGCCCTTGTTTTTTTATTTCGCCAAATAATTTTTAGAAACCTAATTTTAACTTTATATTTTCAGTAGATTTTAATTCTCCCTCCAATACTTTTTGATCCTTTACATATATCTCATAGCTTCCTAAAACTTCACCTTTTTTTACAGGGGCTATAACTCTCGTATTTCTTTTTATTTTTATATTAACACCATCTTTTATATTTATCATTTTTTTGTAATTTTTATCAGGGTATAATTCTATATATTCCTTCGCACCATGTAATACTGGTACTTTGACTAATGCCAAGTTTTCATTTATAATTTCTTTAAAATTAAAATTACTATAGAAAGAATCCAGATAAGTCATTGCAATCTCGTCTCTTCCCCTATAACTCTTACCACCAAAGACAACAGTTATTATCTTTAAGCCATCTTTATCAGAAACTAGAGATATATTATACCCGGCCTTTGAATGATAACCGGTTTTTATTCCATAGATACCGTATCGGCCAATTAATTTATTTCTATTTCTTAATGCAATTTTATTATTATGAATATTTATTTTTTCAATAGATGCTATTTCCATTAGTTTGTCTATCTTGCTAAATTCCATTGATAGTTTATAAATTCCATTAGCAGTCCCCATATCCATAGGTTTTTTCGTCATATGAGTTGGAAGCCCCGCCGGAGTATGAAATTCGAGTTCACCTGAAAGTCCCAACTCCAGGGCTTTATTATTCATCATTTTCACAAAATTTTCTATATTTCCACCCACATAATGTGCTATGGCATAAGTGGCATTATTTGCCGAATAAATTCCGGCTGCTTTTATCAAATCCTCTAATATAAATATTTCTCCTTCTTTCAAAGGTATTTTACTTCCTTCGACGTTCATTGCTGCTTTAGGTATTGTTACCTCATCGTTAAGCTTTATATTTCCTTTTTTTAATTCATCATACATAACTAAAAGCGTCATCATTTTGGTGATAGAAGCAAGCGGCCATTTTGTATTAATATTCTCTGAATAATAAATATTTCCATTTTCATCTCCCAATAAAACTGCAAAATATAATTTATCAGCTTTTTCTAGAGTTTCCTCTACACCCGTCTCTCCACTTTCGGTATCATCGCTCATTTTGTCCTCATCCGGAATAGGAACAATCGGAATTTTTACAGGTACTTCTTTTTTATTTTTATCAGAAGTGCTAATTCTTTTAGTATTTTTAGCAATTTTTTTTACAGTTTTTTTGGCAACAACAGCTGGTTTTGGCTGAGCACCGTTAATTTCTAATATCATGAAATTAAACAAAATTAAAATCAAAGCAATAAATTTTTTCATTAATCATTCTCCAAACTAGTCATTCTCCAATAAATATATAAATAATAGGCCAATAAAAATTATACCATAATATAAAAAATATTCAATATTTTTATTTATTTTATTTATTTTATTAAAAAAATTCAAAAAAAGTACATATATTTCTAAGAAACAAATATATACGTACATTTTCCGAAAAGTTCCATATTTTCTATTTATTTTTTTTGCTCAAATAATTTTCAATAGCCAATTTTATAGCTTCTTCTGCAAGTACCGAACAATGCATTTTTACTGGTGGTAATCCACCCAAAGCTTCTACTACGGCTTTATTTGTGATTTGTAGTGCTTCTTTTATAGATTTGCCCTTTATGAGCTCTGTAGATATGGATGAACTTGCTATTGCTGACGCACACCCGAATGTTCTGAACTTCGCATCTGCGATAATATCATTGTCCACTTTTAAAAACATTTCCATTATATCTCCACAAGATGGATTCCCAACTTTCCCGTATCCATCCGGATTTTCTATTACTCCTACATTCCTAGGATTGGTAAAGTGCTCCATTACTTTTTCTGTATACTGCATAATACTCTCCTTATTTTATCAAAACTTCTTCTTATTAAAACTTCAAACTTATTTATTCCAATTTTTAAATTCGTTCCTTATTTTCGTTTTTAAATTCATTCCAAAGAGGTGAAATATTTCTAAGTCTCTCTATTATTTCTACTAGAGTATTTATAGTATAGTCTATTTCTTCCTTTGTATTATATTTTCCTAATGAAAACCTTATTGTTCCATGGGCAAATTTTGGTTCTATTCCCATAGCTAGTAATACATGGGATGCTTGTAATTCATCAGAGGAACAAGCAGAACCCGAGCTCACAGCTATTCCCTTCACACTTAGAGATAATAAAATTGATTCGCCTTCCAAGTATTTGAATGTAATACTTGATGTTCCGGGAAGCCTTTTTACATCTTTACTATTTACAATTATTTCTGATATTTTTTTAGAAATTTCATCTTCAAAATAATCTCTCAGTTGTTCTTCTTTTTGAAATTCCTCTTTCAAATTAGAAACCGCTTTTTTAAGCGCAGATGCAATCCCAACCATAGAGGCTACATCTGATGTTCCCGGCCTTCTGTGATTTTCTTGATTTCCACCTGTCAAAATACTTCCAAACCGCACTCCATTTCTCCAATATAGTCCGCCTATTCCCTTAGGGCCATAAAATTTATGACCTGAGAATGATAATAGATCAATCCCAATTTCTTTTGGCTTGATAGGAACCTTTCCCATGGTTTGCACTGCATCCACATGAAAAATTATTTTATTTTCTTTTGCTATTTTTGCTATTTCTTCTATGGGTTGAAATGTTCCTACTTCATTATTGGCGTGCATTACAGTGATTAAAATCGTATCATCTCTGATTGCGTCCTTTAATGCCTTTATATCTACAACCGCATTTTTATCGACAGGAAGGATAGTGACATCATATCCATCATCTATCAAATCTTGTAAAGTATTTTTTATTGCAGGATGTTCTATAGGGCTCGCTATGATATGCTTACCTCTATTTTTATAGGCTTTTGCTATCCCTCTAATCGCCAGATTGTCTGCTTCACTTCCTGAACCGGTAAATATAAACTCATCAGGGCTGATTTCTAAAATATTTGCTATAGTTTCCCTAGAATTATTCATTGCTAATGTAGTTTCTTTTGAAAATATATGCAAACTAGATGCGTTCCCATAGTATTCTGTTAAGTATGGTACCATATCTTTGAAGACTTCATCATCTAACCTAGTAGTAGCATTGTTATCCAAATACACTTTCATAATATTCACTCCCTAAATATTAAATTTAATTTTTTATTTATTCTTATCGTTTGATATTTTTTATTATCCTTATTATTATTACTTATTGTACTAGCTCTATTTATCTATTTTACCATTTCTTATTTTTTTTGTCAAGAATTTAATTTCTTATAAAATAAAATAATGTCAGCATAAAACCAACATTATCTGTTATTTTTTATCCCTAAGATTTTATCTAGGTTTTCTTTCCGTTTACATATGAGATTTCTTCTTTAGTTCCGTCAACTTTAAATAAAGTAGCATTACTCATTTTTTCTCCTCTTATGTATATATATTTTATCTTATTTCCATCATTGTCGAAATAATAGGCCTTTCCTTCTTTTATTCCGTTAATATATGAATATTCTTCTGCACATCCATTCTTATAATAAAAAGTTCCTCTTCCATTTTTTTTATTATTTTCAAAAGTAAATTCTTCTCTATCTCCGTTTTCACAGTAAAAAGTAGCTTCTCCATACTTTTCGCCGATTATATAAAAATATTTTAATAAGTCTCCATTGCTGTAGTAATATTCGGCTTTTCCATTTCTTTTTCCATTTGCATATGAAAATTCTTCCCTGTCACCATTTATATATGTACACAATGATTTTCCACTTTTTATTCCATCTTCATAAAAAAACTCTTCTATATCCCCATTTACCCAATAATATGTGGCTTTTCCATGTTTCTTACCATTTACAAATGTAAAATCAACTCTATCTCCATTTAATCTGAATCGAACACCACTTCCATTCCTTTTTCCATTTTTGTAGGAAAATTCAGCTTTATCTCCATTTACCCAATAATATATTGCCTTCCCATTTTTTTCTCCATTCACAACAGAAAATTCTTCTCGATCTCCATTATCATAATTAACTGTCTTTACTTGTGGTTCGTCCGGATTTATATTGGTAATATCTATATTGTTTTGGTATATTTTATTATCAGACAAATTTTCATCAAATATTACAGTTTTATTAGATTTTTCTTCTACATTGCTCTCATATTTGTCAGCAGATTTTTTAGCGTTTTTTATAACAACAAAAATCAACAACAAAACAACTATCCCAATTACAGAAGCAATAATAATATTTCTATTACTATTACTAATACTATCAAAAATATTAATTAGCGATTCCATTAGTTACCCTCCTACTAAAATAAACTTAATTTGGTATTTATAAGCGATAAAATACCATATTATGTATTTAAATTTCTCATTTTATTTATTATCCTAAGTATATCATATGTTGGCAAAGTTTTAAAGTAATTAGAGAATAAATTTATCTAAATTTTCTCCGGCGTCTTCATTTCTAAATATTTTTTTCACAAATTTCCCATCTATATTTATCTTTTGGTCAGTTTCATATGGAGCATCAAATAAAATATCTTTAAGTACCTTTTCTACTACCGTAGCCAATCTTCTAGCACCTATATTTTCTATGCTTTCATTTAGTTTTACTGCTATTTCTGAGATTGATTCTATTGCACTTTTAGAAAAATTAAGTACGACATTATCAGTCAGAAGCATTGCTTTATATTGATCCAAAAGATTATATTCCACTTCCGTTAAAATTTTTATAAAATCTATTTTCTCTAAATTTTTTAATTTTACTTTAATAGGAAATCTTCCTTGCAATTCCGGCATCATATCAGAAGGCGAGCTCTGTGTAAAAGCTCCTGCCGCAATAAATAAAATATGATCTGTCTTGACAGGGCCATATTGCGTCATAATAGTACTTCCTTCTATGATTGGTAAAATGTCTCTTTGGACTCCTTGCCTAGACACATCTCCCCTATCAATCCCCCCTCTTTCTGATATTTTATCGATTTCATCTATAAATACAATTCCATTATTTTCTACATTTTCTATCACTTTTTCTTTTAATAAATCAATATTCACATGTTTTTCTATATCTTCTTCCATATATCTTTTTATACCGTCTTTCACTGTCATTTTCATTTTTTCTTTAGAGGCACCTATATCCAAATTACTAATCATCTGCTCAAAGACATTTCCAATATTACTATTTTCATCTATGTTCCCACCGACTATTTCGATAATCGGAAGGGGTATAGGTTTTATCTTTTTTTCTATTTCTATTTCATAATTATTGTATTTTCCATTTTTAATATCATCAATTACTTCCAATTTTTCTTTATCATTTAGTGTATCATAAGGTTTCAATATTTTTGCAATCTTCTTATAGGCAATTTTTTGAGATTTTGTTCTCAATTCATTATACATTTCTTCCTTCATTTTTCTGAATGTTATTTCTACCAAATCTCTTATAATACTCTCTACATCTTTTCCAACATATCCTACTTCAGTATATTTTGTTGCTTCTACTTTTATGAAAGGAGCATTCACTATTTTGGCGATTCTTCTTGCTATTTCAGTTTTACCCACTCCTGTGGGCCCTATTAAAATTACATTTTTAGGCGTAATTTCATTTCTCATATTTATATCATTTACGTTTTTTCTTCTATCTCGGTTTTTTAAAGATATAGCCACACTTTTTTTTGCTTCCTCTTGAGAGATAATATATCTATTCAGTTCATTCACTATATTTTTAGGTGTTAATTCTATCTTTTTATTCATTTTACGCACCCCTAATTTTTTTCAAAAATTTTATATATATTTCTCTTTAATTGTTCCAATGCTTTACTGCGATGACTTATAGCGTTTTTTTCATCTGGAGCTATCTCGGCCATTGTTTTCCCAAATTCTTTTAGGTAAAAATATGGATCATATCCAAATCCATTTATTCCACGAGGATCATCAATAATTTCACCGCTCACTTCCCCCCGAAAGCTATGATAACTCCCATCAGGATTTCCCAGAGTTATTACACAGATAAATTTTGCATTCCTATTTAGTATTCCGGATAATTCTTTTACAAGTTTTTTATTGTTATCAGAATCATTTGCATATTCACCGGCGTATCTGGCAGAATATACTCCGGGAGCTCCATTTAAAGCCTCTACAGAGAGACCAGAATCATCAGCAATAGTGGGAATATTTAAAAAATTTGCAATTTCTACTGCTTTTTTTATTGAATTTTCTTCGAATGTCTTTCCATCTTCCAAGATATGCGGAATAGAAATATTATCTTTTACAGACAATATCTCTATATTTTTTATATCCATATTTTCTAATATTTTACTTATTTCTTCTATTTTGTTTATATTCCCCGTAGCTAAAAATATTTTCACCTGATATCTCCAATTACATTATTTTGCAAATTTATAATTTCTTTTATAGCATTTCCTGCCAAATCTAAAAGTTTATTTAGTTCATCTCTAGTATACGTGGCTTCTTCTCCGGTTCCTTGTATTTCTATATATTCCTCATTTCCATTCATAACGACATTCATATCTACGTCAGCAGAAGAATCTTCAGAATATTTCAAATCAACCATAGGAACACCCTTTATTAATCCTACACTAATTGAGGCCACATTCGAAATAAGTGGATTTTTATTTATCATTTTTTCTTTTAACATTTTTTTTATTGCAAAAGCCAATGCTATATACCCACCAGTTATTGAGGTAGTCCTTGTTCCACCATCAGCTTGTATCACATCACAATCTATTGTTATCAGATATTCTCCCAATTTGTACAGGTCTACAGCAGATCTCAAAGACCTCCCTATAAGCCTCTGTATTTCCATTGTTCTTCCCGACAATTTTCCTTTTGCAGCCTCTCTTGGACTTCTATCTTCTGTAGCTCTAGGTAACATTGAATATTCTGCAGTTACCCATCCTTTCCCGGTATTTTTTAAAAACATTGGAACTTTGTCTGTTATTGTAGCAGTACATATCACTTTTGTATTGCCACATTCTATTAGAACCGACCCTTCGGCATGTATGTTAAAATTTTCGTGTATTTTTATTTCTCTTACTTGTTCGTTTTTTCTTCCATCTTCCCTTACCATTTTATTATAACTCCCTTGTTTTCATATTTTATAAATTATTAAATTGTATATCATAATAGTATTTGTATAATCCATTTTTATTTATAAGATCCTTATGTTTTCCTATTTCTTTTATTTCTCCATCCTTCATTACAAGTATCACATCTGCATTTATAATGGTAGACAATCTATGTGCAATGACAAATGTTGTCCTATTTTTCATAAGTTTATCCAATGCATCTTGCACCAATTTTTCTGATTCTGTATCCAAAGAAGATGTTGCTTCGTCTAGTATCATAATCTGAGGGTCACTAATCAAAGCTCTCGCTATTGCTATTCTTTGTTTTTGGCCTCCAGATAGAAAAGTACCTCTTTCTCCTACTTCAGTATCGAATTTATTGGGTAATTCCATTATAAAATCATAAGCATTGGCCATTTTCGCAGCCATTTCAATATCAGAAATATCTGTTCCCTTTTTTCCAAAAGATATATTTTCGGCAATTGTACCACTAAAAAGAAAACTTTCCTGTGGAACTACCCCTATATAATTTCTATATTCTCTCAATGAATAATTTTGTATATTGACATTGTTTACAAGTATTTCCCCATTCGTAGCAGCATAAAATCTTGGTATCAAATTTACAAGAGTCGTTTTCCCACTTCCACTTTTACCGACTAACGCTACAACTTCACCGGATTTTATATTGACATTGATATTATTTAATGTAGGTATTGTAGAATCTTCATATTTAAAATAAACATTTTTAAATTCTATGTTATTTACTTTATCACTGGCAGAAATCAATTGACCAATATGGTCTTCTTCTATTTTTTCATCAAAAATTTCAATAATTCTGTCCGCCGACGGTAACGCCTCCTGCAAATCGTTATTTTTACTGATCAATCTCTTTAGAGGCTGGTGCATAAGCCCGAGAGCAGTCACAAAAGATACCAACTCTCCATAGGTAGTAGTTTTTGCAATCATAACCTGATACCCACCATAGGCCGTAACCAATAAAATCATTACAGTTGTTATTATCTCATTTATAGGATTTACTATTGCTTTTATTTTCCTACTTTTGTAAGATTTTTCGAATTCTTCTTTACTGATTATTTTGTATTTATCTATTATTTTTTCTTCACTATTAAAAGATTTGATGACATATATACCAGATAGTGTCTCTTGGATAAACGCAGTTACAGCTCCTGTAATATCTTGCCTCACTCTTCCGGATTTTCTGATTTTTTTTGTATATTTTCTCACTGTACTTATTAAAATAGGCATAATAATCAACGAAGTCAATGATAACATTATATCCACTTGAAACAACCTGACTGTCAGAGCCAATACAGCCAAAAATTCTTTAAACATATCGAATATATGAAATCCTACCTGACCCAAGATATTGGAATCTCCGGATAGTCTTGCCATCAAATCCCCTAGTTTATTCTTTTTATAATAATATATCGACAGTTTTTGCAGGTGTGAAAAAATATCCATTTTAATATCTCTTTTGATTGTTTCTGTTACGTAACTTGAAAAAATACTTGCCAAATATCCGCTGCTTACTTTTATTACAGTAGTTACAAGTATAGCTACAAGAATATAAACCATTACATCTACATTTTGTTTTACCAAAACATCATTTACAAAATATTTGATTAACCATGCCGGTACTGCGGCCATTGCTGATGATAATGTCGACATAAACACGACTCCTACCATCGTCCATTTGTATCTCAAACTATATTTAAAAAATGTTTTTAAAGATTTATTATTATACATAATAAATTTTTGTTTCATATCGCTCATATATTCGCTCCAATTTATGAAAATATTGATCATTATCCCAGTATATATTTTCCATAATTTTCTATTATATTATCGTTATCGTTTTGAAGTTTTTTTCTGACTTCGACCATTCCATCTTCTATTATCTTTTTTCTAAGCGGGTTATTTAAGATGTCGTCAAGTTCCCTTTCAATATTTCTTGCATCACATTGTTCTTGAAGTAATTCCGGATAGACCTCTCTATTTACAGTGATATTCGGTAAAGAAACAAACCCAATATTTAAAAACGTTCTTGCTATAAAAGCATTTATTAGTCCAGTTTTATAAATAACAATGGCTGGTAATCCCATAAGAGCTAGCTCTAAAGTCACTGTTCCCGAAGCACAAATAGCAATTTTACTTTCCCTTATACATTCATTTAAAGTTTTATCAAATGTTATTTCCAAATTTTCATATTTCTTATTATTAATGTTTAACCATTCAAAGTGATCTTTAGATGACAATTTAAGTAGAAATTTTTCTTCAGATCTTTTATCTATAAGTTTCAAAAGCTCAGGAAAAAGTTTAGTTATTTCTTGTTTCCTACTTCCCGGAAGAAGTAATATTTTATCGTTAGATCTTTCTATTACTTTATATTTTTCTATGAATGGATTTCCAAAATATGTGACCTGTATTTTATTTTCATCATAAAAAGTTACTTCCCAAGGAAATATTACCATTATATGATTAGCCATTTTCAATTTTTTTATTCTATTCTTGCCCCAGACCCACAATTTTGGTGGTATATAATAATATATTATTATATCAGGGATTTCTTTTTTTAATAATTCCAGAAATTTAAGATTAAAACCTCCGTAATCTACCAATATTACATTTTTTATTTCATTTTTTTTTATAAAATCTATATATTCAAAAGCTTTTTTTTTCAACATTCTATATTTTGTTAATATTTCTGTGAAACCCATTATCGCCAAATCTTTTATGTCCTGTACCATCTCTGCCCCGGCACGTTTGGAATATTTTCCAATAACCCCATAAAACATAGCATTCTCATCTATTTTTTTTACTTCTTCTATCAAATATGACAAGTGCAAATCTCCAGACACTTCTCCTGTTGATACAAAATATTTTTTATTTTTTTCTCTACAAATTTTTTCTGTACATACTTTCGAAATTTCCATTTATACACCTTTATATTTATCTATATTTATATTCCTATTATAAACATATTGTTTTTCTCTGCCAGTTCAATACAATTGCTTTCATTTAAAAATATCATTTTCCCGGCCTCGCCTACTACTCCTCTGGCATTTATATTTATCGCTTCCTTTATTGTGTCTATTCCTATTACTGGTATATCGACTTTCATATTCTGTTGAGGACGAGACATTTTTACGATTATTGTATTAGCTCCTGCTAATTGTCCTCCACGTTTTATGCATTTATTTGTACCTTCTATCCCTTCCAATGCTACGACACTCATATCCTTACAAACTACACATTGCCCTGCATCTACTTTGCTCAATGCCTTTGCTGCCTCTATTCCTATTCTTATTGTCTTGTTATCCATATCATTTGGCAGTACTTTGGTATAACATTTATTTTTAAACATACATTCTTTTATAAATTTATTTTGAGGCAATACTTTTATTCCATTTAATCGCAAAAAACTTATAATTCCAAAAAGAAGAGTTTCATCCTTTCTATCCGGCAATTTTTTTAGAAGCTCCTCCCCATACTTATCTAATTGTAAATCTCTGAAAATAATCTGTTTTTCTACTTTTCCCAACATTATTATTTCTTTGACATTGTTTTTTAGTAAATATTTTACCACATCTCCTACTTGACCAATATTAAACATTTTAAAATTATCAATATTTTTTATTTCCTCATCTATTGTATCAAATAATCCTATCGGAAACACATCTAAATCGTTCTTTTCTCTTTCCTGTAGAAAGTATAGAGGTAATTTCCCAGTACCAACTATTACTCCTATCTTTCTCATTATCTGGCAATCCCCCTCTGACTGTTTTTTATGAATTCAACTAAATACA
>JAITPM010000103.1 GCA_031289425.1 Fusobacteriaceae bacterium | reverse complement strand
TTGCAACCAATAAAACAATAGGAATGTTAAAAGTCGATGCTATAGAAGAAAGAATGTTGAGTATAAATGAAAATTTAAAAATTAACAAGTATCCTCAAAAAATTACAAAAGAAAACATCAATATTTTTTTTGAAAATAAAAACTACGACTATGTCGTAGATGCGATAGATTTGGTATCCTCAAAATTAGAATTAATTAAATATTGCAAGAATAATGATATTCCGATAATTTCATCTATGGGAGCAGGAAATAAATTAGATCCATCTCTTTTAGAAATCAATTGTATATCCAAAACATTTATGTGCCCGCTTGCCAAGGTAATTAGAAAGGAATTAAGAAAGTTAAAAATAGAAAAATTAAAAGTTTTATATTCCAAAGAAATTCCGATAAAGCCTGAAAACATTAATAATTCAAGAGAAAAGGCTAAAACTGTAGGAAGTATTTCTTTTGTTCCGGCGGTGGCAGGACTTTTGATATCAAGCGAAATAATAAAAGATATCATAAGTAAATAAAAAAAGAACGGGGCTATCCATTGATAACCCCATTTTTTATTTAAAAATCTTCTTTAAATCTTATTTTAAATTCTTTTTTCAGTTCTTCTCTAAAATTAGGATGAGCAATATTTATAAGTTGTTTTGCTCTCTCTCTGAGAGTATTAAATTTTAATTTTGCGATACCGTATTCTGTTACGACATAATCTATATCAGTTCTAGATGTAGTTACAGGAGAACCGGCGGTCAAGAATGGGACTACCTTTGAGATAGTATCGTTCTTTGTAGTCGATGGAAAAGCTATTATAGATTTTCCACCTTTAGAAAATGCAGCACCTCTTATGAAATCTACTTGACCACCAACACCGCTAAATTGGGTAGTTCCCATAGATTCGGCGCATACTTGACCATATAAATCTACTTGTAAAGCAGAATTTATAGAGACTAGATTGTCATTTTCTCCGATTATTCTCGGGTCATTTACATAAGTTATAGGATTCATTAAGACCATTGGATTGTTATCTACAAAATCATATAATCTTTTTGTTCCCATTAAAAACCCAACAATCATTTTTCCTTTATTTACATTTTTCTTGTTACAAGTTATTACCCCAGATTCTACCAATTCTACCACACCATCAGATATCATTTCAGAATGGATTCCAAGATCTTTTTTATCTTTTAAAAATAGCAGTACTGCATCAGGTATAGCTCCAATACCAAGTTGTAGTGTATCGCCATCGTTTATTAGATTAGCACAATTTTGACCTATAGCTCTTTCTACTTCACCTATTTTTGGTAAAGGAATCTCTACGATAGGAGCATCATGCTCAACTATTATATCAATATCAGATACATGTATAAAATTGTCTCCCAATATTCTAGGGACATATTTGTTAACTTGAGCGATTACCAATTTGGCAGCTTCTGCACTAGGTTTTGAATAATCACATGAAACACCGTAGTTGCAATATCCATTTTTATCAGGTGTAGATACATTTATTAGGGCTACATCCGGACCCAATTTTGTTTTTATTAATTCAGGACATTGATAAAAAAAGCATGGTGTAAAATCTCCATATCCATCTGCGACTGAGCCTCTAGTAGTAGCACCTAAAAATGGAGCATTAAATCTAAAATGCCCTTTCATTTCCGGCTTGGCATAACTTGCCGGACCCAATTCCACCATTTGATAAACTTCTACATCTTTATAGTTCTTGTAATTTTCTGCCATTTTTTCAACCAAATATATAGGCTCTGCTGCTGCGTGATGTAGAATAACTTTATCACCGGATTTTATGTATTTTACTGCTTCCTCAGCTGTTTTTATCTTTGAATTGTATAATTCTTTCCAACTCATTTTTATAGGTTACCTCCAAATTTCACTGTAATTATAATGTGTTTATTGTTTTATTAATTAATAAAATATTACTAATTTGTTTCATAATGTTTATGTACTCCATCAGCTTGATGAGTAGGAGTTAATATAATTTCTGGAACTTGAATATTTTTAGGTAAATTGCAGATATATGCAATTGTAGCTGCTATATCATCAGGGGTCAAAGCGTCTATACCTGTGTATACTTTCTTTGCAGCTGCCTTATCTCCTCTATATCTGATTATGCTAAATTCAGTTTCTACAAGGCCTGGTTCTACATTTGTGACTCTAATAGGTGTATTCATAAGATCAATTCTTAGTCCATCACTTATAAATCTTATCGCAGCTTTTGTTCCACAATATATTGCGCCACCACCATAAGCTATATTTCCAGCGACAGATCCCAAATTTATGATTATTCCTTCTGCATTTCTTTCTATCATTTGAGGCACAATAGCTCTGGTGATGTATAATAGACCTTTAATGTTTGTATCCACCATAGCATCAATTTCTTCCACAGTATTGTTGTAAGCTTTTTCTGTACCGATGGCAAGTCCGGCGTTATTTACTAATATATCCACATCTTTCCATTCTGCCGGTAAATCACCCAATTTTTTTTCTATTTCCTTTGCATCTCTGATATCCAAGCATACAGGTAAAATCTTTACTTTATAAGTGCTCTCTATTTCTTTTTTTAGATCCAATAAAATATCTTCTCTTCTTCCAATAATAATTACGTTTGATCCAAGTTTTGCAAGCTCTTTAATAGAAGATTTACCGATTCCACTTGTAGCACCAGTAATTAGTGATATTTTCCCTTCAATTCTGCTTTCTAAACTCATTAGGCACCTCCTTATTTATAAAATAGTCTAGAATAAAATTATACCATGAGTAAGTGAAATTTTCTATAAAAATAAAATAATTTCATAATTTTATAATTAATATAGACCTAAAATTTTAATGAAAGTAAGTTTTTCATGTCTTCCGGTAAATCAATTTCGACCACTTTTATTTCTTTACTGTCCATATCTAAGAATTCACATTTATATGAATGGAGCATCTGTCTTTTAGCAAGAAAAGAAGTTTCACCGTATAATTCATCACCTAGAATAGGATGACCTGAGATGCTCATATGAGCTCTTATTTGGTGCGTACGGCCAGTCAATAATTGAGCCTCTATTAGAGTTAGGTTTTTGTCAGAAAACCGCTCAATCACTTTTATATGAGTTCTGGCGTCCTGTCCACCATCTGCTGTAGATAGTCTAATGCGTCTAAGGTCATCACCAATTTTTCCGATTGGAATATCTATCAAAAAATCATCTTCTTCTACAATTCCCAAAACAATAGCCAGGTACCATTTTTTTACATTTCCTTTTTTTTGTAAAAAATTTTGTGAATAGGCACTTTTGTTCACGATAATAAGCCCGGATGTATTCATATCCAGCCTATTAAAAAATCGGGGAACAAGTATTTTTCCTACGGTCTTTAAAAAATAATTTACAACGCCATTGGCCAATGTAAAATCTACCTTTTTTTCTGTTGGATGCACTATTATATAGGGGTCTTTGTTTATTATAAGTAAATTATTATCTTCGTAGGCTATTTTTATCGGAATATCCATTGGGATTATCCCTGTTTCTTTTTCTTTTTCATTTATTAAAATTCTATTTAATTTTTTTATTTGTTTGCTATAATTTTTTACACGTTTTCCGTTTAAATAAATTTCTAGGTTTCTTAGACTTCTACTGGAATAACCAAATACTTCTTTTAGGTATTTTCCTATTTGATATTTATCATATTCCGGCTCAACTATCAGTTTTTTAAACATGTTCCTTCCTTAGTATTTGGATAATAATTATAATTTTATATATTTCGATATTATCATCATTTCTATTAAAAATCAATTATTTTTTATGGTTAGATTTGTAAAATAGCAAATATTCGTATATAATAGATTATGGATTTAAAATTTATAAAAATATTTTGATTTAAATCAAAACGAAGGGAGATTTGATATGAATTTGTTTGTAGAATCAAATTTTAAATTGCTGGAACCGATTTTGATAATAATTCTTGGTTTAACTATTATTAGTTTTTTATCGCAATATGCAGAAAAATTTTACTCATTTATTATTTTTTCTCTATTTTTATATATTATAAATAAAAATGAAACTATTATTTTTTTAATAATTATTATCATGTGGATCGGAGTATTGATAAAGATTTTCAATACAGATGGGTTTTCGGCAAAGTATTCTCAAATGGTAGAATGGTATACATGGCCACTTTGGCTTATGATTATTACGATTATTATTTCTATGACTATCGGAGCAAACATATCCTATAAATTTTTTGTGGAAAAAAATGAAAATAGAAACATAGTCGTTATCTTAACAACAATCTTTATGTTTGGAATTTTTTCGTTTATTGCATTTAAAGGGATTTTGACCTTTATAAAATATGGATTATGTAGATTGATATCAGTAAAAAATGAAAAAAAACATGCTATATTACGTAAGATATGGAAAGAAAAAATAGGAAGAAGGTCTTATGAATATTATGTTTTGTTTGAAGATGATCCATATCCCTATAGAATAAAGAAAAGTTTATTTAATAATATAGAGGGGAAATCAGGAATGTTATTTTCATATACGAAATATTACTCTATACTTGATATAAAATATATAAAAAAATTGCATGAAGAAAGGATTTCAAGTGGAAATGCTTGACAACACATGTACACGTTATCGTAAATATTTTAAATTTATGTATTTGAAATTTTTTTATTAGAATTAATTATAATGAATTTAACAAAAAAATAATATTTTTTCTGTAAAATAATGAAAAAATATGTTAATATTCTTATGGAACATATAAAATGGTTGGGAGGTTTTTACCATGAAAAGAAAAGACTATATAAAATGGGACGAATATTTTATGGGAGTTGCATTACTTTCTGGTAAAAGGAGTAAGGATCCCAATACACAAGTAGGGGCTTGTATAGTGAATCTCGATAAGAGAATTATTGGGGTCGGGTATAACGGACTCCCTATAGGATGCAATGATGATGAATTTTCTTGGGAACGTGAAGGTGATTTCCTAAATACAAAATACCCCTTTGTATGTCATGCAGAATTGAATGCGATATTAAATAGCACTAAAAATCTTAAAGCTTGTACAATTTATGTGGGATTATTTCCGTGCCATGAATGTACAAAAGCAATAATACAAAGTGGGATTAAGGAAATAGTATATCTATCCGACAAATACATAGGAACGGATTCTGATATTGCGTCTAAAAAAATGCTTGATATGGCAGGAGTGAAATACAGAAAGTTGGAGACAAATCTAAAAAAATTAGAATTGTCATATATAGACTAGTAAGGATGAATAAAACCAATGGATAGAATAATAAATAAAACAATAAAAAAAGCAATATTTTTGGATAGAGACGGGACATTAAATGTCGAAAAAAATTATTTGTATAAAATAGAAGACTTCAAATTTGAAGATAGAGTATTGGAGGCACTAAAAATATTAAAAGATTTGGGTTATCTTTTGATTATAGTTACAAATCAAGCAGGGATTGGAAGAGGTTATTATACAGAAGAAGATTTGATATTGTTAAATAATTATATTATCAATGAAACTGAAAAACATAATTGTAAAATTGATAAAATTTATTTTTGCCCACATCATCCTATAGAGGGAATAGGGAAATATAAAAAAAACTGTACATGTAGAAAACCGAATACCGGTATGGTAACCGAGGCGATAAAATATTTTGATATAGATAAAAATTTGTCTTATGTGGTGGGTGATAAAATATCTGATATCCAACTTGGTATAAATTCTGAAATAACGCCTATATTAGTCAGGACAGGTTATGGAAAAAAAACTGAGTTGCAACTGGAAAATATAAAAATTTTTGATACACTATATGATTTTTCGATTTATTTAAAAGATATAAATGATTAAAAATCAAAAAATCTTATAAAAATAATTGAGAATATCATAAAATAATGATAAAATAAATTTATTTGTTTGAGGAAGAATATAGCCATGAGAATATTAGAAGAAACTTTAAGAAAAATATGTGTAGATATACCGTCAGAAACAAACATAGCAAAAGTAGTGATGGATAGCAGGCTTATAGAAAATAACTCACTTTTTTTTGCTATTAATAGTGGAAATACTTTTGTAAAAGATGCATTGGAAAAAGGTGCCTCTCTTGTTATATGTGATAGGGATCAAGATATATCGGATAGTAGAATAATAAAGGTCGAAAATACAGTAGAATTTATGCAAAAAGCTGCCAGAGAATATAGAAAAAACCTTAATATAAAAGTGATAGGAATCACAGGAAGCAATGGAAAAACTACAACCAAGGATATTCTATATACTATTTTGTCCAAAAAATATAAAGTAAAAAAAACGATAGGGAACAATAATAATGCCATCGGGGTTCCTTATACATTGCTGCAATTGGAAGAAGATGACGAAATAATTGTGCTCGAAATGGGAATGAGTGCCCTAGGAGAAATAGATAACTTATGTCAGACATCCTTACCTGATTATGGGATTATTACTAATATAGGTGATTCTCATTTGGAATTTTTGAAAACTAGAGAAAATGTTTTCAGAGCAAAAACAGAAATGATAAAATACATTGATTCTAAAAATTTGTTTGTATGTGGGGACGACATATATTTGCAGACTGTGAATGGAACAAAAATAGGTTTTAATGAAAACAATAATATAATAATAAAAGATTATAAAGAGGAAAATGAATCTATTGAATTCTCAGTAAATTGCAAAAATAAACAAACGTCATATATTATTGACCTAAATGGTAGGCATAATTGCCTAGATACTGTAATGGCAATTGCAGTTGCTAGAAAATTAAAAGTTAATGATAAGCAGATACAGAAAGCTTTAAAGGAAACAAAGATAACACCTATGAGATTTGAAAAAATAGAAAAAAATGGAATTTTATATATAAATGATGCTTATAATGCAAGCCCGGTCTCTATGAGATGCTCTATTGAAACTTTTAGCAATCTATATAAAGATTATAAAAAAATAGCAGTTTTGGGAGATATGCTCGAATTAGGTGAGAATGAAATCGTTCTCCATAAAGATTTGTTAAAAGATAGTATCGAAACTGATATAAATGAATTCTTTATTTTTGGACCGAGAATAAGGAAGGCTCTTGATATGCTGGAAAAAAGTGATAAAGCTAAATTTCATTATTTTTTACTAAAAGAAGATATAAAGGAAGCTATAGAAAAAGAAAAAAAATCAGGAGAAAAATTAGCAATTCTTGTAAAGGGATCTCGTGGAATGACTATGGAAGAGATTATTTAGAAGAGATCATTTAAAAGAGATTATTTAACTTTACAAAATTTCAAAATATATGATAAATAAATTATTGATTGAATATTAAGGAGAAAAAATGTTATACTTATTAGGAATGACCTCAGAAAAATTGGCGTTTTTGAAGTCAATTTATTTGAGGGGCTTTATCTGTTTTACATTGGCTTTTAGTTTGGTAGTACTATTGGGAGATCCATTTATTAACTATTTGAGAAATAAAAAAATGGATGAAAAGATAAGGGATGACGGACCTGTTGCACATATCTCTAAAAAAGGCACTCCTACCATGGGAGGAGTATTAATAGTAGCAGTCTTATTTATATCCAATTTGGTTTCGGCAGATTTGACAAATCCGCAAATATTGCTTTTATTTTTAATAACTATACTTTTTGCTACGATAGGATTTGTAGATGATTACAAAAAATTTAAAGAAAGTAAAAAAGGACTCTCTGGTAAGAAAAAATTATTAGGTCAAGGGATAATATCTGTCATAGTATGGCTCTTTGTAACAAAATACGGTATGACCGGAAATAAGGTATTGGACATATCCATTATCAACCCTATTAATGCTAATTGGAAATTATATATAGGCGGATTTGGGATGCTTGTATTTATAATAATTATTTTGCTTGGAACATCCAACGCTGTAAATATAACAGATGGATTGGACGGACTTGCTATTATGCCAATGATAATATGCAGTGCTATTTTGAGTATAATTGCTTATTTTTCTAATCATATAGAAATGAGTAGTCACTTAAATTTATATTATATAAATGGTGCCGGAGAAATTGTTATATATCTTACAGCCATTTGTGGAAGTGGATTGGGATTTTTGTGGTATAATTTTTATCCTGCACAATTATTCATGGGAGATACGGGATCATTGACACTTGGAGGGATATTGGGTGTAGTTGCAATATTATTAAAACAAGAACTTATTTTACCGATAATAGGTGGAATATATGTGATAGAAGCTCTTTCGGTAATATTACAGGTGGGTTCATTCAAACTAAGAGGAGTGAGGATATTTAAAATGGCGCCTCTTCATCATCATTTTGAATTGACCGGATTAGCTGAAACAAAAGTAACAATGAGATTTTGGATAGCTTCATTTATGTTTGGAATTATAGCATTGGGAATAATAAGATTAAGAGGATTGTTTTAGACCATAGATTTGTCTGTGGTTAATTCTTTATATATAAATATCATACAAAAATGTTGTAACAAAATAGAAATTTATGGTAATTTAATGGGGAGATAAACATGAAAAAAGCAATGGTTTTTGGTTCTGGATTGAGTGGGAAGGGAGCTAGGAGACTTTTGGAAAAAATCGGATATGAGGTAGTCATGGTCGATGATAAAGATGAGAGTAGTATAAAATCATCTGATGCCATAGCTATACTTGATGATGTGGATATATTTATAAAAAGCCCTGGTATACCATATGTTGAGCTGATAAAAAAAGCTATGGAGAAAAAAATAAATGTTGTAAATGAAATCGAAATTGCGTATAGATATATGAAAGAAAATAACATAAAAAGTAAACTAATCGCAGTAACAGGAACAAATGGCAAAACTACAGTAACAACAAAAATCACTGAACTATTGAAATTCTCCGGATTTAGGGCAGAATATTCCGGAAATATCGGAGTTTCTTTTGCGGAGTTGATTTTAAATGAGAATGAATTAGATTATATTGTCTTAGAATTAAGTTCTTTTCAACTTGAAAATATCAATACTTTTAGAGCCGATATTTCAATGGTAATAAATCTAACACCGGATCATCTGGAAAGATATAAAAATTTGGAGGAATACTATCTTACAAAATTTAAAATATGTAATCTACAAGAAAAAGAAAATATATTTATATTAAATAGAGATAGTTGTGAGATAAAAGAAATTTTAAATAATAAAATTTCGTTAAAAAACAAAATAATAACAATTTCAAAAGAAGAAACATCAGCTGATTATTATGTTGATGATAATAAAATAAAAAATAGAAATGGAAATGAGATATTAGAATGTGATAAAATTGCATTAAAAGGTAAACATAATTTAGAAAACATGCTTTTTGTTGTAGCGGTTGCTAAAATTTTAAATATTGAAGATGAGAAAATAAAGAGTTTTTTATATAATACTAAAACTATCGAACATAGAATGGAAATTTTTCATAAATTTGGAAATATAACTTTTATCAATGATTCGAAAGGAACCAATATAGAAGCATCAAAATATGCCATAGAGGCTTGTACAGATTGTATATTGATATGTGGTGGATATGATAAAAAGCTTGATTGGATGCCTCTTGCGCAATTGATAAAAAAATATACTAAACAAGTATATTTAATAGGTCAAATAGCAACTATATTAAAAGAATTACTGTTGGAATTAGGATATGAAAGTAAGAATATCTTCACATTGAACGATATTGAACATTCTTTAGAATATATGAAAAAACATATGGATAAAAACCTGGAACAGGTTGTATTGTTGTCTCCGTCCACTTCAAGTTATGATCAATTTTCTGATTTTGAAATGAGGGGGAAGATTTTTAAAAAACTTGTTAGAAACATTTTTGTATAGTAACTAAGGAGGAAAATGAGTATAAAAGTAATCATTACAACAGGTGGAACAGGCGGACATATATATCCGGCATTGTCTGTAGCGGAAGAATTGAGGGAAAGAGGAGTAAAGGTATTATTTGTAGGAAGTTCTACGAGAATGGAAAAAGAAATTGTTCCGGAAGCTGGATTTGATTTTATTGGATTAAATTTAAAAACACTAAAAAATATAAAAAATATTTTTACATATACAATTAATTTAATAAAAGGTTTTTTTATTGTCTTGAGAGAAAAACCTTCTGCTATTATTGGTTTTGGGAATTATATTTCTGTCCCAATGGTTTTAGCGGGAGTAATATTAAGAAAAAAAGTATATTTACAAGAACAAAATGTAAATTTTGGTGGAGCTAATAAAATATTTTATAGATTTGCTGAAAAAACTTTTTTAGCCTTTGATAAAACTTATGAAGAAATTCCGCAAAAATATCAAAAAAAAATGATTATAAGTGGAAACCCTTTGAGAAAAGAAATTTATTCTATTGAATCCAAAGATGAAAGAGAAAAATTAAAAATTGAAAATGAAGAAAAAGTGCTTGTCGTAACTGGAGGAAGCCTGGGAGCCAAAGCCATAAATGACGGCGTATTAGAACATTGGGATGAGATTGTAGAAAATAAAAAACTTAGATTGTATTGGGCAACCGGCGAGGATAACTTTGATGAAATAAGTAAAAAATTGACAAAAATTAAAATGATAGATACAGTAAAACCTTATTTCAATAATCTCATTAATATCATGTCGGCTGCGGATTTGATAGTTTGCAGAGCAGGAGCTATTACTATTTCAGAAATAATAGAATTAGAAAAACCGGCTATTATAATTCCGTACAACTCTAAAAAAGTCGGACAGATAAATAATGCAGAAATTTTGCAAGAAAATGGTTCCGGAATAATTTTCTATAATTTTGAAACTGGAAAATCAATCGAAAAGGCATTAGAGCTTGTAAATGATAAGGAAAAATTAATGGGTATGATGACAAAAATCAAGAATTTAAAGGTAAAAAACGCTACTCAGACAATAGTGGAAAACCTGGACATTTGGAGGAATTAATGAAAAAAATTTATTTCATAGGTATAAATGGTATTGGAATGAGTGGTCTTGCTAAAATAATGAAAACAAAAAAATATGAAGTGGTCGGAGCAGATATAAGTGTAAGTTCTGTTTCTGAAGAAATGGAAAAAATGGGAATCAAAATTTATAGACAACATTTGGCAGATCAGATGAAAGATTGTAACATGGTAATTGCATCAAGTGCGATAAAACCTGACAATCCAGAGTATGATTATGCTAAAAAAAACGGAATCAAGATTCTAAAACGTGGAGAGCTTCTAGCAATGTTATTAAATAGTGAAACAGGTATAGCAATTGCCGGAACACATGGAAAAACAACAACAACTTCAATGATGTCATCTGCAATATTATCATTGGATCCGACTATAGTGATAGGTGGAGTATTGCCGGAAATAGGTTCAAATTCCAAGACAGGAAATTCTGAATATTTTGTCGCAGAAGCTGATGAGAGTGATAACTCGTTTTTATATATGTATCCCAAATATTCTGTCATTACCAATGTAGAAGAAGATCATATGGAAAATCATGGAACAATAGAAAATATTAAAAAATCTTTTTCTATGTTTATAGATCAGACAAAAATAGAAACAATAGTCTGTATCGACAACAAAAATATTGTAGAAATAATAAATAGCAAAAAATTAATAAATCAAAAGATACCGCAGATAACTACTTATAGTGCAAGGGATAGAAACGCAGATATTTATGCGACTGATATCAAAATCGAAGATCAAAAAACTATATATGATGTATGCGTACATGGTGAAAATATTGGAAGATTCGCACTTGCTATTCCGGGTGAACACAATATTTTGAATTCTTTGCCGGTAATATATTTAGCAAATAAATTCGGAGTGCCGATTGAAGATATAAAAGAAGCTCTTGTCAACTGTAAAGGTGCAAAAAGGCGGTATGACATACTATATAATAATCTTGAAAAAGATATTAAAATTATCGATGATTATGCCCATCACCCTACAGAAATAAAAGCTACATTAAATGGGGCACGATCAATCGAAAAAGGAGATATTATAGTAATTTTTCAACCTCATAGATATAGTCGAATAAAGTTTTTATTAAATAAATTTAAAAATGCATTTGATTATGCCACGGAAATAGTATTGCTCCCTATATATAGTGCCGGTGAAAAAGATGAGTTTGGAGTCACCATAGAGGATTTGGAGCATACAATTCTAAATAAAAACGTATCAATCGAAAAAGGTAAAGAAAATATAAAAGAAAAAATAAGAGAAAAGATTTTAAATTCTAATGGGCATCAAGTATTTATGTTTATGGGAGCTGGAGATATTTCAAAAATTGCCCATGATATTGCTAATAGATTGGAAAAGGAAAATGGTTAAAAATGATTGTTTATAAAAATTATTCTATGAAAAATAAATCAAATATGAAAATAGGTGGTATTGCCAAGACATATATAGAAGTAGAGGATAAAAATGAATTGATAGAAATTTATTCAAAGTATAAAAACATTTTTTTGATTGGAAATGGGACTAATACATTACTTTCAGATAGTATTTTGGACTATACTTTTGTATCCCTTAGAAAGCTTAATAAAATTACAAATTTACCTGAACAAAAAGTGAAGTCAGAAGCAGGATTAGATTTTAAAAAACTGATGAAATATATGTATGAAAAAAATTATAGTGGACTCGAAAACTTAGCGGGGATTCCGGGAACTGTTGGTGGCTTGGTATACATGAACGGAGGAGCTTACGGAAGTCAAATTTTTGATTGTATAGATGAAATAGAAATTTTTGATAAAAATTTACAAATAAAAACATTAAAAAAATCTGATATAAAACATTCTTATAGGAATACTGAGATTCAAGAAAAAAAATGGGTAATAATAAGTGTTACTTTTAATTTTACTAAAGGATTTGACTTGGAGAAAGTTAAAGAAATACAAAACTTGAGAGAGTCCAAACAACCTTTGAATTTACCAAGTTTAGGGAGTACTTTTAAAAACCCTACTACTAAATTTGCTGCAAAATTAATATCAGAAGCAGGATTAAAAGGGACTATTATTGGTAGTGCAAAAATATCTGAGAAACATCCAAATTTCATAGTTAATTTGGGCGAAGCAACATTCTTAGATATAATTAATATATTGGCTCTGATTAAGGGGACAGTCAAAGAAAAAACAGGAATTTTATTGGAAGAAGAGATTATAATAGTAAAATAATAAAAAATAAAAAATAAAAAATAAATAAAATATATTTATACAAATTAGGAGGAAAAAATGAAAATAGCCGTATTTATGGGTGGTATTTCTTCTGAAAGAGAAGTTTCATTATGGAGTGGAAATGCGATTTTAGAAAGTTTGAAAAGACAAGGCTACGACGCTTATGGAATAGATGTAACAAGAGATAACATAATAAGTGCATTTACAGATAACGAATACGATTTGGCATATTTAGCTTTTCACGGTGAATATGGTGAAGATGGAAGAATACAAAGTATATTGGATGTATTGGGGAAAACATATACAGGTTCCGGAGTTATAGCGAGTGCTGTAGCTATGGATAAAATTTTGACCAAAAAAATAGCCCACGATTGTGGGATAAAAATAGCGAAATCTTATCAGAATGTTGAGGAAGTAGAAAGTTATCCTGTATTTGTAAAGCCAGCAACAGAAGGGTCAAGTGTGGGAGTGTATACGTGTAATAATAAAAACGAACTTTTGAATGCTATTAAAAATTCCGGAAATAAAAAATTGGTGATTGAAGAATATATAAAGGGAGAAGAATTAACCGTAGGTGTCTTAAATGGAGAAGCATTGGGAGTGTTAAAAATAATTCCTAAAGCAAATATTATCTATGATTACAAATCGAAATATGTTCCAGGGGGTTCTGTACATGAATTTCCAGCTAAAATAACCAAAAAAGCTTATGATTTGGCTATGAAAAATGCAGAAATTATCCATAGAGAGTTGGGTCTTGCCGGAATATCAAGAAGCGATTTTTTACTAAGGGATAATGAACTTTATTTCTTGGAAGTAAATACATGCCCAGGCATGACAATAACTAGTTTGATACCGGATCTAGGAACATTAAAGGGATATACTTATGATGATTTGACTAGAATAATGGTGGAAACTTTTAGGAAACAATAAATTTCTTTTCAGGCATGGATGTGATATAATTGTTAAGATTTTTATTTAGAATTTCTTTGATATTTGCAGTCAGTTTTTTATTTTACTCTATTCCTGATAAATTTTTTAAATTACCTTTTTTTAAAATAAAAAATTACAATATAGTGGGAAATACAAAAATATCTCAAATGGAATTGACAGAAATAGGTGAAATAACATATAATAGTAATATATGGGAAATAGATGTTGCATCTGTAGAAAAGCTTTTGAAAAAAGATGTAAGAATAGAGGATGCTGTCGTATGGGCCAATGCTCCGGATGAGATTACTTTTAAAATAACAGAGAGGGAAACGTTTGCTTATGTACAACTCAGCAATAAAATTTATTTGCTAGATGAAAATGGTATATTATTTGGATTTTTAAACGAAAAAGAGAAAAAAAACATGCCATTATTTATATTGAATGAAAGCGATAGTGAAAAATATGAAAAAGCTAAAAAATTCATTGAAATAATAAAATTGTTGGATAAAATGTACTTAAAAGATTTGATTTCGCAAATATATGAGATAGACATGAATTGTATTGATTTAATTTTGACGGATGGAACGACAATTAGAACTAATATGGAAGTCCAGAAAAATAAATATAAGACGGCGGAAGTTTTATATTATGAATTGATAAAGAGTAAAAAAATAGAATATATAGATTTAAGGTTTGATAATTTTGTTGTGAAAGAATTTGATTAAATAATTTATTTTTAGTAATTTGGAGGAACTCTTATGTTTGGGGAAAGTAACTCTGTTGGTAATTTAAAAAATTCCAAGGATATCATTGGTTTCAATGATTCTAAGGATTTCAACGATTCAATAATAAAGGCCGTTATTGATATAGGAAATAGCAAAATAAAAGGAATAATAGGTGAAATGATCAATGGGTACGTATCAGTATTAAAATACGTTGAAGTTGATACTGTGGGTATAGTAAAATCAGAGATAGAAAATGATTCAGAATTAAGTAATGCCATAGCTAGAGTTTTAGATAGATTAAAAGTACCAAACAAAACAATTGATGCAATTACAATTGGACTTGGAGGTAATGCATTTAAAACGATAAGAGGAAATGTGGTATCTGTTTATGAAGAGAAAAAAATTAATGAAGATGATATCGAAGAATTTTATAAAAAAGCTGAAAATAAATTGCTGAAAAATGGTGAGAAAGCAATTCACAGAGAAATGTATAATATAAAAATTAACGAAAATAAGCAAAGAGTTGCTAATTTATTGGGACATACAGTTTCTCAAATAGAAAGCGATGTATATATGGTATATATCGAAAACCTTGTTTTAAAAAAATATGAAAATATAATAAAAAACATTAATAGTAAATTAAAAATAGAAAAAATAATGGCAAACGGTTATGCATCAGCAATATCGTCTCTTAGAAATGATGAAAAAAATGCAGGAGTAATTTTTTTGGATATAGGAGACGGTGTAACAGATATTGCTATATTTAAAAATAAAAAATTTATTTTTTTTGATAATATAAAAGTGGGGGCATTATATTACATAAATGAAATAAGCAAGCTTCCCAGTTATGTAAATTATATAGAAAAAGAAAATAAATATATCAAAACTACAATAAACATAAAAAATGCAGTAGAAATATTTGAAAAATACATTAAAAAAGAAATACTAGATGATAAAATATTTGTAATAGAAGGAATCACATATAAAGGTAAGTATATAAAAGCACTCGTAGACTATAGAAGTGATGTTATAGCAGGCCTGGTAAAGACAATTTTGGGTAAGTCAGGATTAAAACCGGAGAATATGAGAAGTGGAATAGTAATCACAGGTGGAGCTCTAGTAGTAGATGGGCTTGCAGAAATAATAAGTGAAAAGACAGGGTACAAGGTTAGGAAAGCACTGCCAATAGAAATAAACGGAATAGAGAAGGTCGATGAGAGGATGGGAGCTATTGTAGGATTATTTGGGGAGATAATGCAGTATGAATATTTAAAGATGAAAAAATTAAAAATTGAAGAAATAGAAAATACAATAAAAAATGAAAAAACACCTGAGAATGTAGCAGTCCAAAATGATATAAAAAATGAGAATGATGAAAAAACACAAAATGAGACGAATACCATTGTACCGCCGTTGCCACCAGAAATTCCATCTGGTACAACAACTATTACTGAACCAAATGATGATAGTAATATAGATGATCGATTTAGAGAGGTAATTGGCTCAAAAGAAGCAGAATTGGAAGAAACTGAAAATGCTCCGGAAGGTAAACCCAAGGCAAAAAGTAAATTATGGACAAATATAAAAGAATGGTTTCAAAACTTTACGGATTAAGGGGGAAGAAATGCTACAAGAAAGTAAACCAGTAAAAATAATGGTAATAGGCGTTGGCGGTGGTGGAGGTAACGCTGTTATTGATATGAAAAAATCTGGTGTGACAGGAGTACAATTTGTTGCGGCCAATACTGACGTGCAAGATTTGAATAAATCTCTAGCTGAAACTAGATTGCAACTGGGAGAAAAATTAACAAAAGGAAATGGAGCAGGAGCTGATCCCAATATAGGCAGACAAGCGGCAGAGGAAGATAAAGAGAAAATTCAAAAATTACTTGAAGAAGTTGATATGATATTTATCACAGCTGGTATGGGTGGAGGTACAGGTACGGGTGCTTCTCCGGTGATAGCTGAAATAGCCAGAGAAATGGGAATATTAACAGTCGGTGTTGTTACTAGGCCTTTTGATTTTGAAGGAAAAAAGAGAAAAAATAATGCAGAGTTAGGAATAGCAAATTTGGAAAAAGTTGTGGATTCCATTGTGATTATTCCTAATGAGAGACTGTTAGAACTTCCTGATAGAAAAATTACATTACAAAATGCTTTTGGTGAAGCAAACAAAATATTAAAAATAGGAATTCAAGGAATATCAGATTTGATGTTAAAACCTGGACTCATAAATTTAGATTTTGCAGATGTTAAGAGTGTAATGAAAGATTCCGGCTTGACAATGTTTGGATTTGGAGAAAGCGAGGGAGAGAATAGAGCAGAAAAAGCAGCAGAACAAGCATTAAAATCTCCATTATTGGAAAAGCAAATAACAGGTGCCGGTAAAATATTGTTAAATATCACGGCAGATGAATCCTTAGGATTAGCAGAAGCTAGTAGAATACAAGAAATAGTGGCTAATGCTACGGGTAGAGAAAGTAAAGATGTACAGTGGGGCATAATTATTGATGATACAATGGGAAATAACCTTCAAGTTGTGTTAATTGCTAATAATTTTTCAAGTGAAAATAGTCCTAATTGGATAAGTGAATCTGAAAAAGAAAAACCTACTACTAAACCACTTACAAATTCGGATAAAGCAAAGCCGGATAAAGTTGATACATGGACTTGGTGTTCTATTAAAAAAATTTAAATCTGTAAAATATTTATAATATGTATATTTTTATATTTTAATTCAATAAATAAAACTCCGGTAATGATTTCCTCACGATAAATTTTTTAATTATTTTACTGTTCAATTTGAGAATTATATATAAAAACAAATACATCAATATTATACTAGTTAAATAATTCGCAGTTAAAATATTAAAAAAGTATTAAAAAAAAACGTATTACATGGTAAAATATGAGTAATAAATAAAAGCGTATATTAAGGTGTGTGTAAAAGATGACTCCAAAATTTTGTATACTAAAAGGGGGAAAGACATGTTACAAGAAAGTAAACCGGTGAGAATAATGGTAATAGGTGTCGGAGGCGGGGGCGGTAATGCTCTTATTGATATGCAAGAATCTGGTGTAACAGGAGTAGAATTCGTTGCTGCTAATACTGATGTGCAAGATTTGAACAAGTCTTTGGCAGATATCAGACTACAATTAGGAGAAAAATTAACAAAAGGAAAAGGTGCAGGAGCCGATCCCAATATTGGTAGACAGGCTGCTGAGGAAGATAGAGATAAAATCCAAAAATTACTAGAAGCGGTTGATATGATATTCATCACAGCGGGTATGGGAGGGGGTACAGGTACAGGGGCATCTCCGGTCATAGCTGAAATAAGTAAAGAAATGGGAATACTGACAGTTGGCGTAGTTACAAGACCCTTTAGTTTTGAAGGAAAGAAAAGAAGCAATAACGCAGAATTAGGAATAGCAAACTTGGAAAAAATTGTAGATTCTATAGTTATTATTCCAAATGACAAGCTTTTTGAACTTCCGGATAAGAAAATTACATTAAAAAATGCCTTTGCTGAAGCAAATAAAATATTAAAAATAGGAATTCAAGGAATATCAGATTTGATGTTAAGACCAGGATTGATAAATTTGGATTTTGCAGATATTACAAGTGTAATGAAAGATTCCGGCTTGACAATGTTTGGATTTGGAGAAAGTGATGGTGAGAATAGAGCAGAAAAAGCTGCAGAGCAAGCATTGAGGTCACCATTATTAGAAAAACAAATAACGGGTGCCGGCAAAATATTATTAAATATTACGGCAGATGAATCTTTAGGATTAGATGAAGCTAGGAAAATACAAGAAATAGTCGCTAATGCTACGGGTAGAGAAATCAAAGATGTGCAATGGGGTGTAATTACTGATGATGAAATGGGAAATAAACTTCAAGTTGTGTTGATTGCCAATAATTTTTCTAGTGGAATAAGTGAGCCTGAAAAAGAAAAAGTCCCGGAGAAGGTCGTAATAAATTCGAATAATGAAAAGAGTGGAAGAAAGTCCGAATCAACAACGGACATTAGTATAGAGGCTCCCGGCCCTTGGGAATTTATGAATATCAAGAAAATTTAAATCTTGCAAAATATATGAATAAATGTTATAATACAATTTGCCCTGCTCAGAATAATATATTGTTTTGGGCTAAAACCATAGGGAGGAGGTAAAAATAAAAATGAAGAAGTATGAATTAATGTACATTATCAACCCAACAATCACTGAAGAAAACAGAGATGCTGTCGTAGAGAAAACAAATGACATATTGAAAGCTGCGGGAGCAAATATTTTAAAAGCTGAAAAATGGGGAGAAAGAAAGTTGGCTTATCCTATTGAAAAAAGAAAAACAGGATATTATGTTTTGGTTACTTTTGAGATAGATGGAACATCATTATCTCAAGTTGAGGAAAAGCTTAACATTTTTGAAGAAGTAATGAGATATATACTTGTTAAGCAAGATTAATCACTAGGAGGAAGAACTATGCCAGAATTTAGAAGAAAAAGAGCTAAATTGAGAGTTAAAGCTGAAGAAATTGATTATAAAAATGTAGATCTTTTAAAGAGATTTGTATCAGATAAAGGAAAAATCAATCCTTCAAGAGTTACCGGAGCCAATGCTAAATTACAAAGAAAAATAGCGAAAGCAATAAAAAGAGCTAGAAATATAGCATTAATCCCATATACAAGAACAGAAAAATAATTTAAAAATCAAATAAAAAAGCTGTTGCAAATTATAGCAACAGCTTTTTATATTTAATATTTATAACTTAAATAACATATCGTAGTATGTTGGAATTGACCAATCTTTTTTATCTATCAATAATTCCAATTGATCAACAATTGCTCTCATATCATTGTAGATTGGGAATAATTTTGTCTTATAGAAAACAGCTCTTTCATATATGTCTTCTATTGCTAGAGCATCTTCGAGTCCATTGGATAAAGAAGTTATAGTATCTTTTAAATCATTTTTTAATTTAATGACTTTTTGTAAGTGTTCCTTATCGTATTGTATATATTTTTCATCTTTTAATGCTTCTCTAACAGCAGTTATCATCTTTGATATTCTAGTCACATATTTTACTACAGATGGGTAAATTTCATTTTTAGCCATTCTTATAGCTATAGACAAATCAATATTTGATTGTTTATCATATCTTTCTATATAGACTATATATCTGGATTCCATTTCTGCTTTAGTCAAAACATTATGGCGTTCAAATAATTCAAGAGAATCTTTTCTAATATATACAGGTAATGCTTCTACGGTATCTGCTAAATTGGATAATTTTCTCTTTTTAGCTTCTTTTACCCAAGATCCTTCATAACCATTGCCATTAAATATTACCTTTTTATGTTTATCAAATTTAGTTTTTATTAATTTTATTATAGCAGGATTTAATTCTTCTTTGCTTTTTTCCAAATGATCAGCATACTCTTTTAATATATCTGCAACTATTGTATTTAGCACAAACATAGGTGTAGATGCAGCAGCACTCGAGCCAGGCATTCTGAATTCAAACTTGTTTCCTGTGTAAGCAAATGGAGAGGTTCTATTTCTGTCAGAGAAATTTTTAGATATAGCAGCGATTTGAACGCCCATACTTATGATTGTTTCAGCAGTTTCTGATGAATCTAAATGTTCTATATTATCAAGAAGTTTTTCTAAAGGTTCTCCTAAAAATATTGATATAATAGCAGGAGGAGCTTCATGTCCACCCAATCTATGGTCATTTCCCGGAGTTGCAGTGGTACATCTCAAGATATCTGCGTATCTGTCGACACCCTCTATTATAGCCATTATATATAATAAATATTGTAAATTATCATCTGTCAATGTATCAGGATCCAATAAATTTACACCTGTATTTGTTGCAAGAGACCAGTTACAGTGCTTTCCTGATCCATTTATACCGTCAAATGGTTTTTCATGTAAAAGTGCCGCCAAACCATGTCTATCAGCTACTTTTGTAATAGTATCCATTACCAAATGGTTTTGGTCAATAGCTACATTGGCTGCAGCAAACATTAGAGCTATCTCGAATTGATTAGGTGCGACTTCATTATGCTTTGTTTTAGCGATAACTCCTATTTTCCATAGTTCTGCATCCAATTCACCCATGAAAAGTTGAACTTTTTCTTTTATTGTTCCATAGTAGTGGTCACTTAATTCTTGACCTTTTGGAGGTAAACTACCAAATAAAGTTCTGCCAGCTAGAGCTAAATCTTGACGTCTATCCCAAAAGTCTTTATTTATCAAGAAATATTCTTGCTCTATTCCCAATGTTACATCTATATGAGTGGTTTTTGTATCTCCAACTAATTTTTGTATTCTCAAGGATTGAGTATTTAAAGCCTTGATAGATCTCAATAGAGGAACCTTTTTATCCAATGCTTCTCCATTATACCCCAAATAAGCTGTTGGTATGTATAAAGTTTTTGCTGTTCCTGTTCCCCGTATAAACATTGGAGAATTAGTATCCCATGCAGTATATCCACGAGCTTCGAATGTAGATCTTAAGCCACCGCTCGGGAAAGAAGAAGCGTCAGTTTCACCTTTAATTATTTCCTTTCCAGTAAATTGAGACATCATAGTTCCGTCTGAAGTCACTGACATAAATGATTCGTGCTTTTCGGCAGTAAGATCTGTTAGCGGTTGAAACCAGTGAGTAAAATGTGTAGCCCCTCTCTCAGTTGCCCAAGTTTTGACAGCATTAGCTATTACATCAGCAACCTCAAGAGAAAGCTCTTCATCTCCGCGTTGTACAGCTCTGAATTTTTTAAATATAGAACTAGGTATTCTGCTTTTTAGTTCCGATTCAGAAAAATAATCAATTCCAAAGACTTCTAACATAGTATTCATTAATATAACCTCCTTAAATTATAAAATATTTTGAATTTGAGTAACATTAAATTATATGAAGAACATCCCCAATTTATACCTTTTGATTGTACCACAAGATATTTTTTTATTCAATAAATTTCTTTATATTATTAAAAAAATTGAAAAAAAAAGAAAAATGATATATAATATATAATAGCCAAATTTTTATCCTTTGGTAAACAAAACAAACAAAAAAATTATTTTTTCTGAAAAACAAATAAATTACAAATTGTGCTAAAATATAACAAACATAGTATCAAAAATTTAAGTTTAATTATTATGAGGATAATACATCATGAAAATGCGAAAAGTAACAATAATGAATAAGGCCGGAATGCATGCAAGACCATCATCTTTATTTGTTCAACTGATTACTAAATATGATTCTGAAATAAAAGTAAAATATAAAGATGAAGAGGTGAATGGTCGTAGTATAATGGGTCTTATGCTTTTAGCAGCAGAACAAGGAAGAGAGTTGGAACTTATAGCAGAGGGATCTGATGAGGATGCAATGCTTGATGCTCTGGTAGATTTAATAGAAGTAAAAAAATTTAATGAAGAATAAATTAATAAAAAATAAATTAATAAAAAATAAAGAATTATGAAGGTATTTTATGGAAATAATAAGATCGAGGCATATGGGTTTATGTTTTGGGGTTTCAGAAGCGATAGATAAATGTTATAATACAATAGAAATCGAAAAAAATAAAAAAAGAATATATATATTGGGGATGCTAGTTCATAATGAACATGTTGTCAATAAATTAAAGACGCATGGGTTTATAACTATAGAGGAGGAAGATTTATTATCGGAAAAAATTTTGTTAAATTCTGACGATATAGTAATTATTAGAGCACATGGAACAACAAAAGAAATTTATAACATTTTGCATGAAAAACAAGTCAAAATATATGATACAACATGTTCTTTTGTTTCAAATATACGAAACATACTAATAGAGATGGAGGATCAAGGGTACAAAATTTTATTTATTGGAGATAAAAACCATCCAGAAGTTACAGGAATAGCGTCTTTCGGTAGAAATATAAATATTTTTAAAGATTTAGATGAATTAAAAAAATCTGATTTGGATAAAGATGCAAAGTATGCGGTACTAACACAGACTACACTAAATAAAAAATTATTTTTAGAAATTGAAAAATATTTAAAAAATAGTTTCCAAAATATCAAAATTTTTGATAGAATATGTGGAGCGACACAAGTCAGGCAGAAAGCAGCAGAGGAACTGGCAAAAAAAGTTGAGATAGTTATAATTATAGGGGGGAAAAACAGTTCTAATACTAAGAAACTTTATGATATATGTAAAAAAATAAATGATAAAAGTTATTTCGTCCAAGTTGAAGATGATTTGGACAGGTCGTGGTTTGAAGGTTGCAATAAAATAGGGATAACAGCAGGAGCATCAACACCAGAAGAAATTATAGTTAATATAGAAAATAAAATTAAGGGGGACCATATAATGTCGACTAATGATAATTATGAAGAATTTGAAACGTTATTGCAAGATTATTTACCAACGGAAGAAAATCTAAAAATAAAGGTCACAGGATCTATTTCTCAAAAAGATAGAAACTATGTTTATTTAGACGTGCCTGGGCAACGTACAAGTGTAAGGATAAAAGCCGATGAATTAGAAGGGTTTGAGAAGGGTGACGAAGTTGAAGTGCTTTTATTAGGAGAAACTGACGACGGAGATTTTTTGATAGGTTCTAGAAGAAGAATATTGATAGAGACTGGAAATGAAAATATTGATAAATCATTTGAAAATAAAGAACCAATCACAATAAAAATTACTAAAAAAGTTAAAGGCGGATATATAGCGGAACATATGGAAATACAAGGATTCTTACCGAATTCTTTATCTGAAATTTCGAAATTTGATGAAAATGATGCTGAAGGAAAAGAATTAAAAGTAATAGTAAGAGATATCAATGCTCAAAAAGGGCAAAAAGGCAGAAAGATAACTTTTTCAAGAAAAGACCTTGTAAATAAAGAAATAGATAAAGAGTTTGCTACTATACAAATTGGAGATATTGTCGAATGTGAAATATCAAAGGTTCTTGATTTTGGAATATCAGTTGTATTTGGTGCTTTGAGAGGATTTATACATATTTCTGAGATTTCTTGGAAAAAATTAAATAAAATAGCTGACCAATACAAAGCGGGAGACAAAGTAAAAGCTAAAATTGTTTCTATAGAACCGGAAAAAAAGAATATAAAATTATCCATGAAAGAATTGGAAGAAAATCCATGGGAAATAGCCGCTAAATCTTATCAAGTGGATTCTATAGTAGATGGAATAGTAACTAGAATAATGAAATATGGCGTGTTTGTTCAAATAATGGAAGGTGTAGATGGACTTGTGCATATAAGCGATTTTACATGGAATAAAAAGAGAATAAATTTGGATGAATTTATAAAATTGGAAGATAAAATAAAAGTAAAAATACTTTATTTTATGCCATCAGAAAGGAAATTAAAACTAGGAATCAAACAATTAAGTGAAGACCCATGGAATACAGTAGGTGACAGATACACAGTAGGAACAATATTGGATGGTATTGTTGCAGGAATAAAACCTTTCGGAATATTTGTTGAAGTAGAACCGGGAGTAGATGTTTTTATACATCAATCAGATTTCCAATGGCAAGATGAAAAAAGTAAAAAATTCCAAAAAGGCGATAAGGTAGAATTTATAATAACAGATGTAAATATAGAAGAAAATAAAATAAAGGGAAGTATAAAAAACCTTACAAAAAATCCATGGGAATTAGCAATGGAGAGTATAAAAGTCGGACAAACGATAGAAAGAGAAATAAAAACTATAATGGATTTTGGCTTGTTCATAAATATTGTCAAAGGAGTTGATGGATTCATACCGGTACAATTGGCTTCTAAAGAATTCGTAAAAGATATAAAAGAAAAATTTAAGGAAGGTCAAGTTGTGAAGGCGCAAATAATAGACATAGATACTGAAAAACAAAGAATAAAATTATCCATCAAAAAAATAGAAATAGAAGAAGAAAAAAGAGAAAATCAGGAATTGTTAGATAAATATGGTACTTCTGGTGGAGAAACTGAGTAGTTTGATAATTATTATTCCTTGGAGGCGGATAAACCGCCTCTAGTTGATATATTTAAAACAAATGATTTTATTCTAAAAATATTTGTTAAAAATGAATATTTTGTGTATAATAAAAATAGATATAATTAATTTTTTAAAAGAGAGATAAAATGCCAGTAGAAAAAATAATAAGACCCGCATCAATTATTTTTATAGGAGCTTTAATAGGATGGATAACAAATTACATTGCTATTAAGATGTTATTTAGACCACATAACCCCATTGGTCTGGGGATGTTTAAAATTCAAGGATTAATACCAAAAAGAAAACATGAACTCGCTGAAAAAATTGCCAACATAGTAGTAAATGATTTGATGTCCATTGAGGATATAAAAGAAAAATTAAGAAATAGTAACGTAAGTGAAAGAATTGCATTTATAATAGATGATATATTGGATAAAAAATTAAATGATGTATTAGATAAATATTTCCCTTTCGCAAAAATGTTTCTATCTCCGGATGCTCTCAAAAAACTAAAGGTCAAAATAAGAGATGAGATATTATCCCATAAAAATGAGATAATAGATGCAATTGTCGAATATTCTGAGGATGCTATTGATATAAAAGAAATTATAATAAAAAATGTAGATAATCTTTCTCTGGATGAATTGGAAACAATCACATATTCTCTGACCAAGAAAGAATTGAAGCATATAGAATTTATAGGAGCAATATTAGGTGCTATTATAGGCTTTTTCCAATATATGATAAGTTTATATTGGTAATTTATTTCTTGAGGAGAAAATCGTGAACAAGGAAGATAATGAATTAAAAAAAAACCTAGCTCAGATAGAACGATTGGTCTCTGATGAAGATGAAGAATTGGAGAGTGAGCTTAAATCCACTTTAAGGCCAAAAACTTTTTCAGAATATATAGGACAAGAAACATTAAAGGAAAAAATGCTTATTTCTATAGAAGCAGCAAAAAAAAGGAATGGGACTATAGACCATATTTTACTTTATGGATCTCCCGGACTTGGTAAAACTACCTTAGCTGGAGTTATAGCAAACGAGATGGGTGTCAACATCAAGATTACTTCCGGGCCAGTATTGGAAAGGTCTGGAGATTTAGCAGCGATACTCACATCTTTAGAGGAGCAAGATATTTTGTTTATTGATGAAATCCACAGACTTAATACTTCTGTGGAAGAAATATTATATCCGGCAATGGAGGATCAAGAGCTTGATATAATAATCGGAAAGGGACCTTCGGCCAGATCTATAAGAATAGAACTTCCAAATTTTACATTAATCGGTGCTACGACGAGGGCAGGACTTTTGAGTTCTCCATTGAGAGACAGGTTTGGAGTGACTCATAGAATGGAATATTATACAAATGAAGAAATCAAAACGATTATTCTGCATGGTGCGAAAATATTAGGAGTTAAAATAGAAGAAGATGGAGCAGAAATTTTGGCTAGTAGAAGTCGTGGAACGCCCAGAATAGCCAATAAACTCTTGAAAAGAGTGAGAGATTATTGTGAAACAAGAGGAAATGGAGTCATAGATAAGGAAACATCTATAAATGCATTGGGGCTTCTTGGAATAGATGAAAGAGGCTTGGATGACCTAGATAGAAGCATAATAACTTCTATAATAGATAATTATGGGGGTGGACCGGTAGGAATTGGTACATTATCATTACTTTTAGGAGAGGATAAGCGCACTTTAGAAGAGGTGTATGAGCCATTCTTAGTAAAAATCGGATATTTAAAAAGAACTAACAGAGGAAGAGTAGTTACAGAAAAAGCTTACAGACATTTTAAAAGAGGGTATTACGGGAATTTATTATGTGACTTGGATTAGAGCGTAAAATAAACTTTGGTAAGTTGTGTATATGCGTTAAATTGAGACATTAGAGAGGAGAAAGAAGTATGAGAATAAGTACGAAGGTGAGGTATGGACTAAAGGCTATAGCTTACATTGCTGAAAACTCAAAAGATGGTCAATTTGTAAGAATAAAGGAAATTTCAGAAGTTCAAGATACATCTTCCCAGTATTTGGAACAGATACTTTTTAAATTAAAAAATGAAGGAATCATAGAGGGGAAAAGAGGTCCCTATGGAGGGTATAAAATGATAAAAATACCTCAAGATATTACTCTTTATGAAATTTATAAAATACTGGATGATGAAGGAAGAGTTATTAATTGCAATGAAGGAGAAGTAAAGGGAGCTAATTGCAAAGATGATACATGCAACGATAATTGTATATGGAGTAAAATGGATACTGCCATCAAAAAAATTTTAGAGGAAACTACGTTAGAAGATTTTATAAGAAATAGAGAAATAATATAGGAGAAATAATTGATTAACACTATAATATCTGTAGAAAATATACATAATAATATCATAGAAATAACTGATAAAAAAGATATTAATCATTTGAAAAATGTTTTTCGAATAAATATAGGCGATGAAATCAGAGCTAGTGATGGCGAAAAAATATATATATCTAAGGTGCTATTTATTGATAAAAACAATATAAAAATGCAAATTGACAAAATTTGTTGTGATGCATATTCTTCTAAGATAAGATTGGATATGGGGATTAGTCTCATAAAAAATGATAAAATGGATATGGTAATCCAAAAATTGACTGAACTGGGAGTTGACAGTATAATTCCAATTATTACTGAAAGAGTTATTATAAATTTAAAAGAAAAAGAAGAAAAAAAATTAGAAAAATGGAATTTAATTTCTCGTGAAACTTTAAAGCAATGTCAGGGAATAAAAAAGGTAAATATATGCAATTTACAAAAATTACAAGATATTGATTTTGATAATTATGAATTAATAATAGTTCCGTATGAATGTGAAAATGAAAATACTATAAAGAATCTTTTATCCAATATTTCTAAAATACCTGAAAATATATTGGTTATAATTGGGCCTGAGGGAGGATTTGCTCCAAAGGAAATCACATTTTTAGTGAATAAGGGAGCCAAAATCGTAACTTTGGGTAAAAGAATATTGAGAGCCGAGACTGCATCTATAGTTGTAGGGGGAATACTGTTAAATGAGTTCATGTAAAAAAGTTGCTCTTTATACTTTAGGTTGTAAAGTAAATCAATATGAGACCGAAAGTATAAAAAATCAAATGATAAGATCAGGATTTGAAATTGTTGATTTTGAAGAGAAAGCAGATTATTATATAGTTAATACATGCACAGTTACAAATATTGCTGATAGAAAGAGCAGGAATATGCTGAGAAGAGCAAAAAGAGCAAATAAAGATGGAATTGTAATTGTAACCGGCTGTTATGCCCAAACAAATAGTGAAGATTTGTCAAAAATGGATGAAATTGATTATATAATAGGAAATACAGATAAAAAAAATATAATAAATTTTATACAAGACATTGAAGAAACGGAATTATTTTCTGAAAGTAAAAATAATAAAAATAAAATAAAATTAAATAATGTATTTCTATATAAGGATTATGATGAGTATGGAATTGCTGATTTTCGAGAAATGTGTAGAGTATATATAAAAATACAAGATGGATGTAATAATTTTTGTTCGTATTGTAAAATACCATTTGCCAGAGGAAAGAGCAGATCTAGAAACAAAGAAAATATATTGGAAGAAGTAAAAAAAATTGGAGAAGAAGGATTTAAGGAAATAATTATAATAGGAATAAATCTGGGAACTTATGGTGAAGATATTACCGGCAAAGAAGAATTTAATAATATTATGCGAGAAATACTTGATAAAAAATGCATTGAAAGAGTGAGAGTTGGATCATTTTACCCAGATAAGATTACCGATGAATTTGCCGAATTATTTTCTGATAAAAACCTTATGCCCCATTTACATATATCGCTTCAATCATGTGATGATAAAATTTTAAAAAAAATGAAAAGAAAATATGACTCATCTTTGATAGAAGAAAAATTGGTTAAATTGAGAGAAAAAGTACCATTGATGGAATTTACAGGAGATATAATAGTTGGATTCCCGGGAGAAACAGATGAAATGTTTCAAAACACATATAATCTTATAGAAAAAATAGGGTTTTCCGGATTGCATATTTTCCCATATTCCGATAGAGAAAATACAGAAGCTGCAAATTTTATAGAAAAAGTTCCAGGAAAAATAAAAAGAGAGAGAGTCACTTTGTTGGAACAACTGCGAGATAAAATGGGATATCAAATCCGTAAGAAATATATAGGAACAGAATTAAATGTTCTTATTGATGAGGAAGATAGCGAATATTATTATGGATATAGTGAAAATTATCTTCGAGTCAAATTGAAAAAAACAAATAAAATTTCTCAAACAAAAATATTAAACAAAATAAAAAAATTAAAAATAAATTTAGCTGAAAAGGAGATGTTGATGTCAAATGGCTAGAGGAAAGGATGGCAAAAACAATATGGTAAAAACTACAAATGGAGCTAGACGCGAATCAAAGCTTTTTCAAATAATAATAACAATAGCGTTCATTGCTGTATTGGTATTTATTCTTATTCGCAAATTAAATGGAACTAAACCGGTTACTTTGGATAAAACTAAAAAACAATTGGTTATAGGAAAATCGAATCTGATAGCAGTTTATGAAGACAAATTAGCATTAACGATACCTTTCGAGATAAATGCCAATAAAGATGAGACATTTGGCGATATTACAAAAAATAAAAATGATGAGGAAATTTTAGAATCAATTAATAAAATACTTCCTGAAAAAATATCAGAAATTAAGAGAATAAAAAACGGAGAAATTAAGTTAGACGTTAAAAATAAAAAAATAGTACCTGAGACAAGTGTGGATAATCAACGGATTATTCTTACCTCTAGCTTGAATCATCTATTTGATGAATTATATTATGAAAAAGCAGTCATAGTAAAAAACAATGAAAATATAATAGTAGATATTTTGAACGCCAATGGTAAGGTTGGATATGCTAAAAAAACCGGAGAAAAAATAGCTACTAACCTATCTATGAAATATAATGCAGCAAATAACGATACTCTTTCTGATGAAAGTTATGTTGTGTTACGTGATATTTCTAAGGAAAAAGCTCAAGAAATCATTATGGAATTGGGAGAAAAATATATTAAAATCAAAGATGATGTAACTATTCCGACTCTTGCAAATATAGTTGTGATATTGGGAAAAGAAGAAAAAGTAAATTTTGAAATAAACATAATCGGAAAAAATGATCAATCTAAGAAAGCAATTGATGATTTAAAAAAACAAGGATATAAAAATGTTAAAAATTCACAAGAAGATAAAGATGCAGAAGAGAATATAATAGAATATAGCCCAGAAGATTATTATATCGCATATAAAATTGGGCAAATGTTGGATGTTAAAAATATGGTAGAAAAAGAAGAACTAAAAAATAAAGTTAATATAGTGATAAAATAATAATATATCGTTTTATTGGGAGAACTAAATGTTATGTATTATATCTTTAATATTCGCATTTGTAGAGGCTAGTTTACCATTAAACAATAGTTTGATGATAATATCCTTGCCTCTGTTTTCTTATATGCTAAATCTAAAGAAAGTATATTCAATAGTTGGATTGGTCATATTAAGCCTAATATTATCTTTACAAACAAGCAATTTTGTGAGAATTTGTTTAGCACTTTCTATTGGATATTTTGCTTTTGATTTTTTATATCAGAATATCGGATATAATAAAAAAAGTATATTTGCGATATCAATTATTCAATTGGTCTTATACGGTTTTATGAACTATAAAACTTTAAATATATTTTGGATAATTGGAAATTTTATTGGATTTTTAATTTTTAATTTTTTCTTTACCAGAAGAAAAATAACAAGTGCTAAATAGGTAATGACATGAAGAACTTGAAAAGAAAAATTGGAGTAAAATTAGGAGCAGACGATAGTAAAAGAGAGGAAATATTCAGGCTATTTGTAACAATAGTTTTTTTATTACTTGTTTTGAGGATGATACAACTTCAAGTTTTTAATCAAGACAAATATGCTAATTTAGCAGAAAAAAATAGATTTAAAGTGAAAATTATCCCAGCACCCAGAGGAAAAATTTATGATAGATATGGGAGATTAGTGGTTACTAATGGTGCTGGATATAGGCTTGTATATTTGAACGAAAGAGATATGGATCCTGAAAAAATAAAAGTCATATCAGAAATTACAGGGTATGATAGTGAATATATAGAAAAGCGTATAAAATATGGAGAAATTTTTCCATATACAAGAGAGAATGTAATTTTGGAAAACTTGGAAGAAGAAAAAGCACATAAATTAATCGAAAGGATTATAGATTACCCTTATTTACAGGTACAGACCTATTATAGAAGGAGATATCTGTATGATAGTGTGGCATCACATAGTATCGGATATATAAAAAAAATATCGGAAGATGAATATAAGAGATTAAAAGATTATGGATACTCACAAAGAGATGTAATCGGAAAAGATGGATTGGAAAAGTTTTATGATGAAAAATTAAAAGGAAAAGATGGGCACGAATATATAGAGGTCAATGCTTTCAGTAGAATACAAACCAAAGGAAGCGAAAAAAAAGAACCTATTCCCGGAAATGACCTGTATATAACTTTGGATATGGAATTACAAACTTTTATGGAAGAACAATTTAAAAAAGATGGGAGATATGGAGCTTTTATTGCAATGGATCCTAAAAATGGAGAAATAATAACCATGGTTAGTTATCCTACATATTCTTTAAATATGTTCAGTTCTCAAATTTTGCAAGAAGATTGGGAAAAAATAGTAAATGACCCTCAAAAACCATTGTCAAATAAAACAATAGCAGGGGAGTACCCACCTGGATCTATTTTCAAAGTAATTTCCGCAATGGCTTTTTTGAAAAGCGGTATAAATCCAAATGAAAAATTTTTGGATAAAAATGGAGTATACAGTATTGGGAAATGGAAATATAGAGCATGGAAAGCAGGTGGACATGGATATGTTGATATGAAAAAATCGCTTGTAGAATCGGCTAACCCATATTATTATAAATTATCCCATCAAATAGGATATAAACCACTTTTGGAAGCTGCTAAAGATTTTGGATTGGATGTTAAAACTAATATTGATATTCCTGGAGAAAAAAATGGATTAATGCCAACTGAAGAGTGGAAGAAAAAAGTAAACAGAACAGTTTGGACTCCCGGAGATACCGTGATATCTGCTATAGGGCAAGGTTTTGTTACAGTTACACCTATACAAATGGCAATGGTCTATGCAAAAATAGCAAATGGAGGAGAATATTATCCACCTCATTTGGGATTAAAATTAGTTCCATTCAATGAAAACAGAGAAGATATTATTAGAGGAAATAAAATAAGTTTAGATAAAACAAAATATACTAAAAAATATTACGAAGTAATAGGTGATGCATTAGTTGCAGCGGTAGAGCAAAACAATGGAACTACAAGAATTTTAAGGACACCTAAGATAAAAGTTGCTGCTAAAAGTGGCTCGGCACAAAATCCTCATTCCAAATTGACACATGCCTGGGCGGCGGGATATTTTCCTGCAGACAATCCGGAAATAGTTTTTTTATGTTTGTTGGAAGGAGCTGGTTCTGGAGGACATATGGCTGGTGGCATGACAAAATTATTTATTGACAAATATTTAGAGTCAAAATATTTGCGTGAGCATCCAGAAGAAATATCGGAAAAAGATATTGCTAAAAATTAATAAAATGTGATTTACCTATACAGGGAGTATATAGTGTGGAGATGATCAAATACCGATAAATATTTGGTCAAAATATATTAAAAAAGGAGGTAACAATAAAAGAAAATGAATAAAAATATGAAGCATATTTTTAAGAATTCCAATGTTAAAAATCATAAAAAGAATGTGCCCACTTCTAAAAAAGATGTAGCGACTATTGGAAAAGATACTCAAAAAATTAAAAAAGAAATAAAAGAAGTAGAAATAGAAGATAATGATGTTGACATTATGAAAAAACAAATAAAAATTACGGATTTGAATGGGCAGATCAATAAAGAAGAAAAGATGTTTGTAATACCCTTGGGTGGATTGGAAGAGGTAGGGAAAAATATAACTGTTATTCAATATAGAGATGAGATAATAGTTATAGATTCTGGAATTATTTTTCCAGATGAAAATTTACTTGGAATTGATTTAGTAATACCAGATTTTTCATTTTTGGAGAATAATAAAGATAAAATAAAGGGGTTATTCGTAACACATGGGCACGAAGATCATATAGGGGCAATACCGTATCTATATCAAAAGATAGATAATACGGTACCGATTTATGGGGGAAAACTGACTTTAGCTTTGATAAAATCTAAATTTGATGGGCCAGGATTTTTAAAAAATTTGCCAAAGATGAAAGAAATAAAAGGAAGAAGTAGTATAAAGATTGGTAAATATTTTACTGTTGAATTTATAAAAGTCACACATTCCATTGCAGATAGCTATTCGATTTTGGTTACTACACCCGCAGGAAATGTGTTCCATACAGGAGATTTTAAGGTAGACCTGACACCAATAGATAATGAGAGTATAGATTTTGCTAGATTATCTCAAATAGGAGAGTCCGGAGTAGATTTTATGATGTCTGATTCAACTAACGCAGAAGTAGATGGATTCACGCCATCTGAGAGAAGTGTTGGAGAAGCTCTTAGGCAAGAATTCTCAAAAGCAAAGGGTAGAATTATTGTAGCTGCTTTTGCATCACATGTGCATAGGTTACAGCAAATAATAAATACAGCAGAAGAATATGGTCGAAAACTGGCGATAGATGGAAGAAGTTTGGTAAAAGTTTTCGAAATAGTAACAGAATTTGGATATATAAGAATAAAAGATGATACTTTAGTTTCGCTTAATGATATAGATAGATATGATGATGATAAAGTGGTAATTGTTTGTACCGGAACCCAGGGAGAACCTATGTCTGTGCTTTCAAGAATCGCTAAAAGTATGCATAAATATATAAAAATAAAAGCGGGTGATACAGTAATAATTTCTGCTACACCAATTCCCGGGAATGAAAAAGCAGTATCAAATAATATAAATAGCTTACTAAAATATGATGCAGAGGTTGTCTTTAAAAAGATAACCGGAATACATGTATCCGGACACGGTAGTAAAGAAGAGCAAAAATTAATGCTGAATCTTATAAAACCAAAATATTTTATGCCAATGCATGGTGAACAAAAGATGTTAAAAGCTCATAAAATATCTGCTATGGAAACCGGTATACCAAGTGAAAATATAATAATAACTCAAAATGGCTGTAAAATAGAAGTTACAAAAACTCAGGTAACTGTAAAAGGAAAAGTAAATGCCGGATTTGTACTTGTAGATGGCCTTGGAGTCGGTGATATTGGGAATATAGTTATCAAAGATAGGCAGCAATTATCACAAGATGGAGTAGTAGTAATTGTACTTATAATAAACAAGAACAGCAATAAAATTGTGGAAGGGCCAGAAATTATAACACGTGGGTTCATATATGCTAAAGAAGCAGATGATATGATAAAAGAAGCCATAGATACTGTAAAAATAAAATTGGAAGATACAGATATGTTAAACGATAAAGATTGGAGTGGAGTAAGAACTATAATTAGAGATACTGCATCAAAATATTTTTATAATAAAACAAAAAGGAATCCGATGATTTTACCGGTTATAATGAAAGTATAGCAGAAAAAAGATATAGGAAAAAAGATATAGGAGAAAAAATGAAAATAAGCAGTAAACAAAGAGCTTTTTTACTTAAAAAAGCACATAAATTGGAACCGATAGTAAGGATAGGAAAGGATGGTATTGGAGATAATATAAAATCAAGTATTTTGAGTGCGATATCGTCAAGAGAATTAATAAAAGTAAAAATTTTACAAAACTGTGAAGAGGAAAAAAGCAGTATATACGATAAATTATCTTCATGGGATGAAGTTACCGTAGTTAGTATGATAGGAAGAACACTAATTATTTTTAAAGAAAACAAAGAAGAACCAATTATTTCAAATGAATTGAAAATGATAAAATAAAAACTTATTAAAATTTCAAATTTATATGGAAGGAATCAGTATGGACGAATATTTCAAAGAAGAGATAAAAAAAATGGAATATCAAGCTGAAGAAATACGGCAGTTATTGATAGAAACAGTCAGTAAAAATGGTGGGCATCTTGCATCAAATCTTGGAATCGTCGAGGTTACTTTAGCATTGCACAAAATTTTTGATTTTTCAAAAGATAAGCTTTTATTTGATGTGGGACATCAGTCTTATGTGCATAAGATACTTACAGGAAGAAAAGATAGATTTGATACTCTCAGGGGGAGGAATGGAATAGGACCATTTATGGATCCAATAGAAAGTGAGTCTGACCCTTTTATATCCGGGCATGCCGGGACTGGTCTAGCAGCAGCAGCCGGAATAGCCCTCGCAAATCCTGATGATAGGGTTGTAGTCGTAGTTGGGGATGCTTCTGTTGCGAATGGACACTCGCTTGAAGCTTTAAACAATATAGGCGGAAGATATAAAAATATTATCGTTGTATTAAATGATAATGAGATGTCTATTGGAGAAAATGTAGGCTCTTTGTCTAAATTTTTTGGTAAACTTATGATAAGTGAAAAATACATGAACCTAAGAGATGAGGTAAGATCTATTATAAACAAAGTAAGAAAGGCAAATATGGTTTTAAACACGTTGGAAAGAATGGAAATATCAATAAAAAATTTCTTTTTTCCATTGAGCGTATTGGAAAGTTTGGGTTATAAATATTTTGGAACCTTAGATGGACATAACATAGAAGAAATGATAGAGACGTTCAAAAAAGCTAAAAGATTGGAAGGACCAATATTTATTCATGTAAAGACACAAAAAGGTAAGGGATATCATTTTGCAGAAGAAGATAAAGAAAAATTTCATGGAATATCACCTTTTAACCTAGAAACCGGAGATATTTTTGCAAATACTAAAACTTACTCCAATGTTTTTGCAGAAAAAATTGTAGAATTGGGGAAAACTGATAAAGATATAATCGCAATATCTGCCGGAATGGTAAAAGGGACAGGTTTGGAAAAATTTTTTGAAGAATTTCCTGAAAGAGGTATAGATGTCGGGATATCGGAAGGATATGCAATAACTTTTGCTGGTGGATTGGCAAAATACGGTAAAAAACCCTATGTATGTATTTATTCTACATTTATCCAGAGGGGATTTAGCCAAATTATTCATGATATATCATTACAAAAATTACCGGTAAGATTTATAATAGATAGAGCAGGAATTGTCGGTGAGGATGGAAAAACTCATAATGGATTGTATGATTTAAATATATTTTTAACAATACCAAACTATGTAGTCATATCCCCGACAACTTCTAATGAATTATATGAAGCCATTGATTTGTCTGCGGCATACGACAGTGGACCTATAGTTATAAGAATTCCGAGAGAAGTATCGTTTCAAATAGATGATGACGAAGAATTTGTATTAGGAAAATGGAAAATAATAAAATATATTGGCGATATAGATAAAAAATATGAAAATATTTTTATCGCAACAGGAAGTATGTTAAAAGAAATATTGGATATAGAAAATTTACTCTCAAGCAAAAAAATAAATGGAACTATCATAAGTGCAGCTTCAATAAAACCATTGGATGAAAAATTTTTATTGGAGAATATATGGAAATATAAAAACATATTTGTCTTAGAAGAATCTTATCAGCATAATTCTTTTGGATCATATATTTTAAATTTTTTAAATGATAAAAAAATAAATAAAATTATAAATAAAATTGGGATCGAAGTGGGGTTGATACCACATGGAAAAAGAAGTGAATTATTAATTGAATGCGGATTAAAGGGAGAAAAACTATTAGAAAGAATTGAGGAACAATTGAATGCTAGCCAAACAAACAATAAATAACAAAAATACCAATGCAATAAAATTTATACAAAAACTTTTGGATATGGAGCAAGTACGAGAACTGGAACAGTTTACGGATCAGGGTGTGAAAGTATCGACTCATACCTATGATGTATTAAAGTTATCCATAGATGAAATAAAGCGTGATTTCAGTGATTTTTTTGAAGCAAAGAAAAAAGTAGAATTTTTTTCTTTAATTGTCGGAATAATCGTACATGACCTGAGCAAGGGAACTTTACGTAAACTGGAAGAAAATATTTCTCATTCACAGGTAATGTTAAAAAACCCTGAATATATAATAAACGAAACAAATAAAATCCTAAATAATGTAGAGATTAAGCTTGACCTAAATATTAAGGACAGTATAAAAGAAAGTATAGTACACATTGTTATTTCACACCATGGTAGATGGGGAAAGATCCAACCTAATACAAAAGAAGCTAATATAGTACATAGAGCAGATGTTTACTCGGCGAAATATCACAGAATAAATCCTGTGGGGGCGGACAAAATATTAGAAATGTTTATTAATGGTATAAAATTGGATGAAATCGCAAAAAAACTTGATTGCACAGAGGGCATTATAAAAAATAGATTGAATCGTGCAAAAGAACAGCTTAATTTTAGAAGTACAAAACAATTAATAAATTATTATAAAGAAAATAAGACTATTCCGATAGGAGATCATTTTTTTATCCAAAGAGTAAAAGAAACAGAAAAACTCAAAAGAATCGTAGATAAAAAGGGATTTAAAAATATAGTTTTAGAAGTCCCTCTTCTCAAATATCTCATTGATGATGAAATTTTTGAAAAAAATTAAAAAAACACAAAATAAAAAATATAAATTAAGATAAAACGAATAAGGGGTGATTAGTGAAAGAAAGATTGGATATAATTTTGGTAAAAAAAGAAATTTATGATGATATAGAAATCGCTAAAAGAGCTATAATGGCGGGAAATGTTATCGTAAATAATATAAAAATAGATAAACCCGGAACAATAATAAAGTTAGATAAAGAACCTGAAATACGAATAAAAAATAAAGCTATAAAATATGTAAGCCGTGGTGGCTTGAAAATGGAAAAAGCGATTAAAGTTTTCAAGCTTGACTTTACTGATGCCATTGTGCTCGACGTAGGGTCGTCTACTGGAGGATTTACTGATTGTGCATTAAAGCATGGAGCAAAGTTTGTATATGCTACAGATGTCGGGAGTAATCAATTGGATTGGAAACTTAGAAATAATCCTAAAGTAAAATCTATAGAAAATAAACATATTAATCTTTTAAAATTATCAGACATAGATAATAATAATATAGATTTTATCATGGTAGATGTGTCTTTTATCTCTATAAAAAATATTATTGACTCATTAAAGAAATTTATGAATCTGAAAACCAAATTAATTATTTTAATAAAACCACAATTTGAGGCTGAAAAAAAATATATAGAAGATGGTGGAATCGTAAAAAAAATAAATGTACATAAGGTAATATTACATGATATAATATTTGCGTGTAAAGAAAAAGAAATTTTTGTAGAAAATCTTGACTTTTCACCAATTACCGGGATGAAAGGAAATATAGAATATATTTCTTTGTTTTCTTTGGAAAAAACAAATGAAAGAAGTATTGATTTAGATAATATTATAATACTAGGAAAAAATTTAGGAGGAAAAAATGAATACAATTATTAAAAAAATAAAAGTGGTAAAAATTATTGCATTTATTTTTCTAATGTTTTCATTTACGAGCATTTATGGGAAAGCTGAGAATTCTGCGGGATTTCTTTCTAATTTAAGAGAATTGAAAGAAATATCAGATATAATGGATATAGTAAGTGGAAATTACGTTGGAGAAGAATCGCCAGAACGCAAAAAACTGATGCAAGGCGCAATTAGAGGTATGATGGAATCATTAGATGATCCACACTCTAATTATTTTACTGCTGAAGAATTAAAATCATTCCAAGACGATATAAAAGGAAAATATGTTGGTGTTGGTATGGTGATACAAAAGAAAAAAAATGAACCTTTGATGGTAGTGTCACCTATAGAAGATGCACCGGCATATAAGGTCGGAATAAAACCCAAGGATCAAATCATAGCAATAAATGGTGAATCTACCTATAATATGACAAGTGAAGAAAGTGTAAAAAAATTAAAAGGGGCACCTAAAACTACTGTAAAAGTGACTATTTATAGAGAAGTAACAAAAGAAACAAAAGATATTGAAATAGAGAGAGCCGAAGTAGTCTTAAAATATGTGAAACAACGAATGCTGGATGAAGCAAATAAAATCGGATATTTAAGATTGACACAATTTGGGGATAATGTATTTCCGGATATGAGAAAGGCTATGGAAGAATTACAAAACCAAGGAATGAAAGCGTTAGTTTTGGATCTTAGAAGTAATCCGGGTGGATCTTTGGATCAAGCAATAAAAATTGCATCTATGTTTATAAAAGAAGGGAAAATAGTTAGCACAAAAATTAAGACCGGACAAGAAGAAATTCGTAATAGAGAAGGGAAATATTATGGTGATTTTCCTCTTGCAATACTTATAAATGGAGGAAGTGCATCTGCTTCTGAGATTGTTTCCGGAGCCATAAAAGACCATAAAAGAGGTATTTTAGTCGGAGAAAAAAGTTTCGGAAAAGGTAGCGTACAAACTTTAATTCCGCTTCCGGATGGAGATGGAATCAAATTGACAATCGCCAAATACTTTACACCAAGCGGAGTATCTATACATGGAAAAGGAATAGATCCGGATATAATGGTGGAAGAAAAAGATGGATACATGCTCTTTGATGGAATGGGAAGTGTTATAAATATTGATGAAAACACCGCTAAAGAAAATAGAAAAGAATTGATAAAAGAAGTAAAGGGTGAAGAAGCAGCAAAGGAATTCGAACAACATAAAGATATACAATTGGAAGAAGCATTAAAAAAATTGATAGAAACGTTGAACAAAAGTAAAAAAAACGTAGCTTAAAAATATGGTTTAAAAATAGAGCTTAAAAATATAACTTAAAAAAGAGGAAAAATATGTTGTATATAGTAGCTACCCCTATTGGCAACCTTGAAGATATAACTTTTAGAGCTATAAGAACATTGACCGAAGTTGATTATATTTTTGCTGAAGATACCAGAGTTACAAAAAAATTATTAAATCATTATAACATTAAAACTACAGTATATAGGTATGATGAACATACTAAAAGTCATCAAATACCTAATATTATTAATCTTTTAAAAAATGATAAAATAATTGCTTTGGTTACAGATGCGGGAACCCCTTGTATATCTGACCCCGGTTATGAGCTCATAAATGAAGCTCTAAACCAAGAAATAAAAGTTATCCCGATTCCCGGGGCAAGTGCGCTCACATCTGCTATATCTGTATCCGGCATTTCTATGAGAAGATTCGTTTTTGAAGGATTTTTACCCAAAAAAAAGGGAAGGCAAACTTTATTTAGAAAATTGGCAGAAGAAGAGAGATCCATTGTAATATATGAATCTCCTTTTCGGATAGAAAAAACTATAAGAGAAATAGAAGAATATATGGGAGAACGATATATAGTCGTTGCAAGAGAAATTACAAAAATTTATGAAGAAATAATTAGGGGAACAACGAAGGAAGTTCTTGATAAACTATCTAAGGGGACTGTAAAAGGTGAAATAGTAATTTTGATAAAAGGTAAGGAGGATTAGATATATCAAATTCTTTGAGGAGAAATAGGAAATGTCAATGACAAAAATTAATTGGTATCCGGGTCATATGAAAAAAGCAAAGGATCTGATAGAAGAAAATCTTCCAATCATAGATATAATATTGGAAGTGGTAGATGCTAGGATTCCATTATCTAGTAAAAACCCTGATATATCTAAAATAGCAAAGAATAAAAAACGAATAATAATCTTGAATAAAAGTGACCTGGTAGAAAAAAAACAACTATTACCATGGAAAGCTTATTTTAAAGAAAATAATATGGCAGATGAAGTTTTGGAACTAAGTGCAGAGACAGGGTTTAATATGTCGGCACTAAATCCTTTTATAGATAAAATTTATTGTGAAAAAAAAGAAAAATATTTAAAAAGAGGGTTAAAAACAGTCAATATAAGGATTATGGTTGTCGGAATACCCAATGTGGGGAAATCACGATTAATAAATAGAATTATTGGTAGAAATAGTGCTGCCGTAGGAAATATTCCGGGTTTTACTAAGGGAAAACAATGGATAAAAATAAAGGACGGGATTGAGATTTTAGATATGCCGGGGATACTTTGGCCAAAATTTCAAAAAGAGGAAGTCGGTTATAATCTTGCTATAACAGGTGCAATAAAAGATGAAATACTACCTATTGAAGATGTTGCATGTATGCTTATAAAAAAATTGATTGACTTTCAAATGTGGGATGTATTGGAAAAAAAATACAAACTGACTTCTGAAGATAAAGATAAACTTACCGGAGAAATTTTGGAAAAAATTGCCTTTACAAATAATATATTAAAAAAGGGCGGAGTTCCACATACAGAGCAGGCTGCACGCAATATTTTGAGAGATTATAGAAACTTGAAATTAGCAAAAGTTATACTAGATATTATTTAACTTAATAAAATAAAAAAATACACTATATATCAATGAAGGGGGCTCTATGAAAGATATGGAAGAACAACTGGAAGAACAATTAGAAGAGGAATTACATGAATTTCAGCGAGAACAAGAAAAAGTTAAAAATATTGTTGAACAACTGGGTGGAAGGAATACCAAACAAAATAAAATTGTAAGTATTATTTTTTTATTGGTTATATTTAGTTTGTTAGCTGTTGGATTGGGGCTGCAAAAAACAAGCTTAAATTTAACTTTACAAATTGTTATTATTACAGCATTATTTAAGATTATATGGATGATGTATGGAACACAAAAATCAAATCATTTTCAATTTTGGATTTTAAGTACATTAGAATTTAGAATTAATGAAATTGATAAAAAAATAAAAAGAATTGAAAAATTAATCAAAGTAAAAGATGATAATGGGAATACAAATAATTTTACAGTATAGGAGGTTGAAAATATGCAAGTCTCATATTACTGGTTAGCGGGTATGATTATATTTTTTATAATAGAAGCAATTGTTCCAGGACTTATTTCTGTTTGGTGTGGAATCGCAGCTGCTATTACAGCTATATTTGCTATATATGTAAAAGATATCAGGTATCAAGTATATTTTTTCTCGATTCTTTCGGTGATATTATTCATAATGACAAGAAAATTTTCAAACAATATGCTTAATAAAAATAAAGAAGATAGGGTTGATAGAATAAAAGATAGTATAATCGAAATAAAAGGAATAGACAGTGTGGGAAATTATCAAGTGTATTTGGATGGGAAAAATTGGACGGGTATAAGTGATAAAAAATTTGCTGTAGGAGATAAAGTCAAGGTAATAGGGATAAAAGGTATAAAATTATTACTTGATGAAATAAATATTTACGAAAACTAAAAAAGTAATGGAAAATTTCTATTTTTTATGCTAATATATAAATATATAGATTTAAATAGAATAATTTTAAATAAAAAGTCAGGTTTTTTTTTTCACCTGATTTTATTTTTGCGTAGAAATACCTAAATTACAAAATTAGATGAATATAATTTATTTTATGAAATAATAAACATATGAATTTGGAGGGATTTATGAGAACAAACAATAGTAAAGCAAAGTATATTTTTGTAACAGGAGGAGTTGTGTCATCATTAGGGAAGGGAATCACAGCAGCTTCTTTGGGAAGATTACTTAGAGAAAGGGGGTATAATGTAGTTTTACAAAAATTCGACCCATATATAAATATTGACCCGGGAACAATGAATCCTTATGAACATGGTGAAGTGTTTGTAACTGAAGATGGAGCAGAAACTGATTTGGATCTTGGACATTATGAAAGATTTATAGATAGAAATTTGACTAAAAACAGTAATGTCACTACGGGCAAAATTTACCAATCAGTTATTAACAAGGAAAGAAAAGGGGAATATTTAGGAAAAACTATACAGGTAATACCTCATATTACAAACGAAATAAAAGATAGGATAAAATTTGCTGCCGAAGAAAAAGATGTGGATATTGTAATCACAGAAATTGGTGGAACTGTTGGAGATATCGAATCAACACCGTTTTTGGAAGCAATAAGACAATTTAAATATGATGTGGGGAGTGAAAACGTTATATACATACATGTTACTCTTTTACCATATTTGAAAGCGGCAGGTGAAGTGAAGACAAAGCCTTCTCAACATTCAGTAAAAGAATTGATGAGCTTGGGCATACGACCAGATATATTGGTATGTAGGACTGAATATAAAATAACAAATGGAATAAGACAAAAATTAGCTATGTTTTGTGATACAGATTTAGATGCAGTTATAGAAGTTTTGGATTGTCCTACTGTTTATGAGGTTCCGTTGGTAATGGAAAAAAATGGGCTTGCAAGAGTCGCTTGTAAAAAATTGAGGATAGAAGACAGACAATTTGATTTGAGTAAATGGGAAGAAGTAGTTCGTAAAATAAAAAATCCTAAGAGTGAGATTAAATTGGCTGTAGTAGGAAAATATGTAGAATTAAAAGATGCGTATATGAGTGTTACAGAAGCAATAGAAAACGCTGCATTTTCTCAAGGTTATAAGGCAAAGATTGATTATTTGCAGTCAGAACATTTAGATGTGGAAAAATTAAAAAAGTACAATGGAATACTGGTTCCCGGAGGGTTTGGAAATAGAGGAATAGAGGGGAAAATAGATGCTATAAAATATGCAAGAGAGAATAAAGTACCATTTTTGGGAATTTGCCTTGGAATGCAGCTTGCAGTAATAGAATATACAAGGGATGTATTAGGTTATACAAATGCCAATTCTATCGAATTTGACCCTAATACAGATTGTCCGGTGATAGATATAATGCCTGATCAAAAAAATATTTCCAACAAAGGTGGAACAATGAGATTGGGAGCTTACCCATGCAAGTTATCCGAGGGTTCTTTGGTCAGAGAATTATATGGAAAAGATGAAATAGTAGAAAGACATAGACATAGATACGAATTTAACAATATTTTCAAAGAAGAAATTCAAAAAGCCGGAATGAAAATATCAGGAATTTCACCTACAGGAATATTGGTTGAAATAATCGAGTTGCCTAAAACAGTGCATCCATTTTTTATAGGAGGCCAATTTCACCCGGAATTTAAGACAAGGCCAAATAACCCGCACCCATTGTTTTTGGGATTTGTAAAGGCAATAAATGAAAGAACGGAAGAATTGAAAAAAAATAATAAATAATTATAAGGAGGAATTTGATAATGAAAACAAGAGAACAATTGAAGGAAATGGCATGGAAGGCTATAGATGATAACAAAGATAAAATAATAGCGTTTGGTGATTCTATCTATAAAGAACCCGAACTTGGCTATAAGGAATTTAAAACTGCAGAGAAAATAAAAAAATTATTCGATGAATTAAAGTATGAGTATAAGGATAAAGTAGCGAGAACAGGAGTTATTGCTAACAGAAAAGGAAAACAATCAAAATATAAAGTAGCTGTAATGGCTGAGTTGGATGCGGTAGTAGTACCGGGACATGAGGATGCATGCAGTACTACAGGAGCTGCACATGCATGTGGTCATCATTGTATGATGGCATCACTCGCAGGAGTTGCCTATGCACTAAAAGATACAGGTATAATGGAAGAACTGGACGGAGACATATCACTGATGGCTGTACCGGCTGAAGAAGCTGTAGAGATAGAGTTTAGGAATACATTGAGACAAAAAGGGGAAATAAGCTTTTTAGGTGGTAAACAAGAATTTATAAAACTAGGTGCCTTTGATGATGTGGATTTTATGGTAATGCAACATATAAAGAAAAAAACTGATGATACGCTTGCTGATGTATCGTCTGCATGTAATGGGTTTGTAGGTAAATTGGTAAGATACATAGGAAAAGAATCTCATGCAGGAGCTGCTCCTCATGAAGGGATAAATGCTCTGAATGCAGCTATCTTAGGACTTAATGCGGTGCATGCACAAAGAGAGACATTTAAGAGTGAAGACAATATAAGGGTGCATCCTATTATTACAAAGGGTGGAACTCTAGTAAATGTAGTACCGGATGATGTGAGAATAGAGACATACGTGAGGGGAGCAAATGCGGCTGCTATATTAGATGCTGCCGTAAAGGTAGATAGAGCTCTAAAATCAGGTGGAGATGCTGTAGGAGCCGAGACAAAGATTATAGATATACCCGGGTATATGCCTTTTAATTTTAGTAATGAGCTCATAGATGTAGCTTATGATAACATGGTAAAACTTTGTGGTGAAAAATATGTAAATAAATGGGGAGCAGGATTCGGAGGAGGTTCTACAGATGCCGGAGACGTATCACAAATAATTCCTACTATACATATATACATGTCAGGAGCGGTGGGAAATCTGCATACTGAAGAATTTCGTGTAGGTGATAAGGTACACGCTTATCTGACTGCGGCAAAGGCATTGGTAGCTATTGCTATAGATTTATTATATGATAAATGTAGTATCGGAGAAAATGTAAAGAAAAACTTTAAACAACAACTTACTAAAGAGAAATATTTAAAAGAATGGGGAAAAATTTAAAAATAAGAAAATTATATAAAAATAAAAAACATCCTATTTTGAGGATGTTTTTTTTATCTTATATGATTTTAAATAATTAATTAAAACAGAAAAACCCTAATTATTTTTAGAACCAGTTGTTTCTCCATCAATTATAAAAGATATTGTTCCACCAAGTGTACATTTAATAGTAGAAGTTAGGTTTATTCCATTTGAATCATTTATCACTTTTTTATTTGAACCCATCCAATTACTATTTCCAGTTTGGGGACATTCACATGATTTATCATTTTTTGCTGCGCATTTCCCAAATGCGCCTATATTAGTTATACCTAATGTATCCTTATCTGTTCCTATTGTATGTCCATTAATAGTGTAAGATTGGATTGTAGTTGCAGTAAAAATAGAAGTGGTAGATGATTTGTTGCATTTTAATATTGCTCCAGATGTTGCTTGTGTTTTATCCGCATTAAGATTCACAGCATCTGTCGTTTCATCAGGAACAGAGGACACTATTTTTATAATACCTCTTTTCATATAATCTTCACTATTATATATGTATGCAATTTCCTTATCAGTGGGATCATTCATTATACCAATTTTTAACATTTTTATTACACCTCCTTCACCAGATATCATACTAATATCATAGAATTTTTCAACTATTTCAGGAAATTCTTTCATTTTTTTTACAGCGTCATCAGTACAATAATATGTCGATAGTGTAAGAAATTGTTGTGTGCTATTAATAGATCTATCTCCTGAACCCAATAGATAGTCCATTAGTGTTATCAACTGTTCCGTAGTATATTTATTTTTATTAGCACTTGTTAGGTTAAAAGCAGTCTCATTCACATAATTGATACCATCATATAAATCTTTTTCTAAATAATTTTTTCGTCTTGAAGCATATTTTTCGATTTTGCTTTCAATCAAACTATAGAATTTAGGATCTTTTGACTTTTGATCCAGTCTACAAATATCTTCCATTACGCTTCTTAGTAAACTTCCGATATAATTATCATTTATTTGTAAATATGTAACTCTTTGGGAATTATTCTTATCACCCATTGTAATTTTAATTAATCCTTCTTTGTTTATATATGGAAAAAATACGAATTCACTTAATTTTGAATTAGTTTTTACTGCTGTTATCTGTTTTATATCATTATAATAATTTATATAATGATCTTTATTTTTTTCATTAATGCAAAATATACCGAATTTATTTTTCTTATTTTCGATATAATTTTTTTGGATTGCTATGTGTCTTTCTAAAAATAACAAAAAAGTATCAAACAATTCTGAAAGAGGTTCTTCTTTTTCCTTAGAAGTTTTTTCATAATATTTTATAGGAGTTTCTGCTAGATATTGGGTATGGTAACAGCTAATTCCATAAGATACTATTTTTTTTATTTGATATTCTTCTTCTTCAAAATCTAAAATAAAATAACAATTTTTAGTGAGTATATTGTGGTACACATCATATTCTGTTAATGGTTCCGGTTTCTTTTTTATTGCTTCTTCATATAAAATATTATCAAATTCGGCTATTTCTTTTATGTTTGTAGTGGTTATTATTTCTTTAAATAGTGTTGTTTTATAAGAATTATCTCCAAGTTTTATTAATGCCATATTAAAAATACTTGATTCTTGCTCAACATCAGTTACAATTTTTGTTCCTTCCCAAAAATTGATTAACCATTTATTTCCATCATTTGGTATTGTTTCAGAAACTGCAAAAATTTCAAACAATAGAGATATATAAATTTGTTTTTTTATTTCTATTCTATTCAAATCAGTAATTCTTAGAATAGTTGATTCATTCAATAAGCTAGCTAATTTTGTATGAGATATCAGTGGAGGGTATGAAGATAAACCGTCATTTTTGCAATATTTACAAGCATTGACAGTATATTGGCCATTGCATTCATTACATATAAAAAAACCAAGTCTACATAATAATATATAAAATAGTTCCAATTGATTTTTTTGATTTAATCTTTTAATAATAAATAGGATAGAATATCCTAATCCGGCAAGAGCTATAACGCCAAAAGAAGCTAACGACAATATCTGTTTTGTGGTATGAAATAGAATCAAATATAGACGTGTTGCAACTCTTATTACTCCACTATCTATCGATAGAGAAAGGGATTCATCAAATATAATTTTTAACATAGACATATATTCTACTTTTAAGAAACAAGCTATATCTCTGGTAGTGAAGGAAATAAAATCATTGATATAGAAAGTATAATTGGTAAAAAAAGGTCTGCATTGGAAATTTTCACTAAAAAAATTAAAAATATTTGCCAATTCTCCACCTGTATTAAATCCTGTAATTATTATATTGAAATCTGATAACTTCATTGTTCCTAATGCCTTTGGCAATACATGCCTGTGAATTATATCTAAATACATAAATATATCTATATAGTTTCCTTCAGATATTAATTTTTTTATTTGTCCATTTGTTGAATCTTTAAATGTGATCACCACATTTTTGTCTTTTTGGAAAATCATTACTTTAAAATCAAACAAATCTGCTCTAATCAATTTTGGTGGGGGAGTTTTCAATAAGTTTTTTAGATTAATCAAATTTTTTAAAAGTTCTACTTTAGTAGGGTCAGGTTTTACCAATTTTATTATTTCATCTATAATGGCATCTTCAATAAAAACAGAATTAACTGCAAAATTTATCAATTTATCTTTTTCAGATATTCCTTTATCATTTATAATATTTTTTTCGTGTTTTTTCAATTCTTTATCAAAAATATTAGCTAAAATGATTGTAGTATTAACTTGTCCTGCATTAAATATATCTATTCCTAATTGTTCCCATGTAGATGCATTGAAATCTCTAATCACAGAATTTTTTATCGATTGACTAATTGAATTGATATTTAGGTGACCTGGAAATAGTTTAGAAATTCCTTTTTTACCAGAAATAGAATTGTAGTCTAATATTTTACCATCAAGTATTTCATGAGCGAACATAATGGACATCATATAATATATTCCTTTGAATGCATAATTAAGTATTTTCTTTCCTAGAATTATATCTTCTATCTCTTCTCTAGTTTTTATGTATTCTCCTACTGCATCACCTACAAAATATTCTAAATAATCGTATGCCAATTTATATCCATCAGCGGCATATAATATTTTCCATTCTTTAGTAAACTGCCCTTCCGAATTACTCTCACACTTTTCGTAGTATTCATATGCTATTCCTGCAGAACATTTGAAATTCTCTAGATCAGTGTATATTGGGGATTTAACTTCCTCTGTTTGTCCATTTTTATTTTTAGATTTATTCAATCTGTAAATAATACTTTTTCCACTTTCTTCACTAACAATTGCATCATGTTCTTTTTCAAACATTGAAGCAATTGTATGATTTGAAAGCTTTTTTGTTTGTACTCCACCTACTAATTTTTCTTCTGAATATTGCAAATTGGCAAATTCTAGCTTTAGATTTGCCAAATTACAGATCGCTAATAATTCACGATCGGTTATAGGTTTTTCATTCCTATTTTCATTATTTTTTTCATCAGCCATTTTTTTTCATCCTCCTATTTGAAATACTATTCAAATTCTACATCCCCAATATCATTATAATTTTTTCGTTTCCTGTTTTCAAAAAAATGACCATTTGAGTCCATAAATTTTTGAGAAACTAGTCTACATAATGCTTTTGATGCTGCCATGGTAAGTTTACTTTCTATTTTTACTATATCTCCTTTATTAAATCTATCTATAATTTTTAAATCTAAGGTATAATTATTTCCAACTTTATTTAAAATTTGTTCCCTTTTTTCAATATAATCTCTTCTATCACCATTATATAATTCCAATAATTCTATATCTAAATTTATATTC
>JAITPM010000090.1 GCA_031289425.1 Fusobacteriaceae bacterium | reverse complement strand
TTAAAAGGTTCAATACTATTATATTATTGCGAAGATTTTTATAATTATTTTTCTGAATGTAAAAATAAAAATTTCAAAATTGAGATGGCTAGTATGTATGGAGTATATTTAACGAGAATGTGGTGTATGATTGGACCTTATGACTACATTTTAACAAAAAAAATTGAAACTAAAAATTTAGAATTTGCAACATATCAATATAAAAAAGCAATATCAGCAATAATTGATGCGGTTTTAATTAAAGAAAGTATATACAATAATATCATGAAAACTGACAAAATAAATGATTTTAGAATATCAAATTATTATAAAAAAAATGCTATTTTATGTGATAAATTAATCTTTTTATACCAGCAAAATGGATGGTTATTGAACTATAATCTATATATGTTATTACTAAAAATTTACTATCAATTTGGAATTGAAATTTTTATGAATAAAATTATGCTAATTGAGGTAACTAATAAAAAGCCATGGAAAATATTGAAATGGATTAATTTTAAACTAATAAAAAAATATTATTTTAGATATTTTTATTTCAAAAAAATTGCAATGCTTTTATTAAAAGAAGATATTCATAGCAATAAAATAAAAAAATATTTTAATAAATTTGTTTAAAGTGGAGAAAATAGTGAAAAAAACTATATTTATTTTATCAGACGCATTAAAAAGCGAATATATAAACCAATACAATTTAAGTTTTCTAAAAGAAATGATCAAAGATGAAAAAACTTTATATATAAAAAAAATTTTTCCTAGTACAGGATTTTGTGAAATAATAGAATATGTTACTGGAAAGAAAGCAGAAGAAACTGGGTATCTAACACAGATAGCAGCAAAACAAGATTGGAAAGTTACAAATAGTACAATAATAACATTGATAGAAATTGTTGAAACTTTTATTTTAAAAATACCAAAAATAAGGACATGGTATTCCAAATTCTTTCAAAAAAAAGTAGATTGGTTTTTAAAAAATTATTTTGCAGAAGAAATGATACGAGTAAGATACAAAATACCATTAAGTCTACTTAGCTGTTTTGAACCCACGGAATCTATTGATGAATACGATTCTTGTGCATTCGGACAGGAAGACAATATATTTTATAAATTTAAAGAAAGTAATATATCTTATGATTTAGATGATTTCGTTAAATTCAATAAAATAAAAGGAACTGATGAAAGCAGAATAAGCAATCTCAAAGAAAAAATTATAAATAAAAAATTAGAAGATTTTACTTTGTTATATATCGGATATGGTGAAATAGCTCATAATACATCAACAAACAGTATTTATTTTGGGAAAAAACTAACAAGTTTTGATAAAGAATTAAGAATAATATTTGAATTAATAAAAAAAAATTATGATAATTTTGAACTTTCAATTCTTGGAGATCATGGAATGATTGATATAGGAGAATATATTAATGTTGTTCCTATGATAAAAAACATAGCTAAAAATTTAGGACTAATTTTTAAGAAAGACTATATTTATTTTATTGATTCAACACTATTGAGACTTTTTTTAAAAGATAAAAATTTAGTTTTAAAAATAAAAGAAATGCTTGAAAAAGAGTTATTTCCAAACTACGAATTTAATATGGCGGATTATATCAATAAATTTGATAATAAATATGGAGATATAATCATTTTATTAAGACCAGGAAAAGTATTTTATCCAGATTTCTTTAATTATAATAAAAAAAGAGGAATGCACGGATATTATTCGAAAGCTGTTGGACAAGCAGGAACTTATATTTCGATATCTTCAAATAAAAAAACAATTAATTTTGTTGAAGAATTAAACTTATCAGAAATAAAAAAATATATTTTATATGGTTATGATATAAAATAGGAGGTTTTTTTGAATAAAGTATATGTTAGTGTTATTATTCCCGTTTATAATACAGAAAAATATATAGAAGAATGTCTTCAATCTGTTCTTAAGCAAACAATGAGAAATATAGAAATTATCATAGTTAATGATGGAACTCCAGATGATTCAATTAATAAAATAAAAAAATTTTTAGATGATGGAAGAATAACATTACTAAATAAAAAAAATGGAGGGCTTTCTTCTGCTAGAAATGCAGGGATAAAAATTGCTAGAGGAGAATATATTTTTCACCTAGATTCTGATGATTTTATAGATTTGGAAGCTATAGAAAAAATGTATGACAAGGCTATGAAATACAATCTTGATGTTGTAATCACAGATATAAATGTATTTTACAATCAAAGAAATAATTTGATCTGGAGAGATGGTATATTTACTGAAGAACAAATACTTAGTCCACAAGAATATTTAATACAGTTTTTTTTAGGAGATGGAACCCCAGCTATTTGGAATAAATTGTGGAAAAAAAATCTATACTTAGAGAATAAAATTTTTCATCCTGAAAATATATCTTACGGTGAAGATGGTGCAACCATGCCTAAACTAATTCTCAAAAGTAGTAAAATTGGCAAAATAAATGAAGCTTTGTATAAATATAGACAAACTCCAAATAGTATGATGAAAAAGTCAATAAAAATAGCGGAATATTTATTTTCTTATAATGGTGTTATTGATTTCATGCTTTCAAACAATGAGCAATGGATATATAAATATGCAGATACTTTCAAATATAATTATGTTTATATTCATCTTAAAGAATATATTTTAATTAGTCCAACAATTTTAAAAAATTTAGAATATAAAAATATATATATTGAATTTTTAAATGATATGAAAAATAAAACATTTAAAGTAATATTAAAAACAGGAGGAATAAAATTATTTTTTAAAAAACTAGAAATAAATTGTTATAAAAAATCATTAATTATTGGTGAGATAATGAAACTATTTCATATAATTATATCCAAAATAAAAATTAAACTTTTCAACTAATATGAAAAAATTAAAGATATTATTTATAGTATTAAAAATTGAAATAAATTTAAAATAATTATTAAACATAAATTATTAAATGATATCTTCAAAAATTTATGGATAAGCTTTTTTATATTTTATATGTGGGTGAAATAAAATGAAATTGATATTGAATAAAGTTAAAAATTTTGTTTTGAAGAATTATTGTTTTATATTCCTAATGTTATTACTCATACCGATACACTACAGCATGAATAATTTTGGTGATGATATAAGTTATAGAAACGCATATCCAAGTTTATCAGCATTTTTAAAATTTATGTATACATACTGGGCATCTCCTGGTCCACTATTAATAGCACAATGGTATCTTATAAGGTTACCAAAAATATATTTTATAATATTGAATATTTGTATGTTTTTATTAATTTTTTATTCTATAATTGCAATTACTGGAAGTGAGGAAATAAAACATACTAATATATTTGTATTATGTTTTATAATTTTATATCCCATTATTCAAATGGGAACTGCAGGTTGGATAATTACTTCAATACAGTATGTACCTCCTCTCAGCTTTGGATTATATTCTTTTGTATATTTAAAATTAATAATTAATAAAATTGAAATCAGCAGATGTAGATATTTTTCTTTTTGGATTGCGCTAATTATTAGTTCTGGCGGACTGCAGATGAGTCTAGCTATATTTGGTATATATTTGTTATACTTAATTTATTTTATATATCATAAGAAAATATTTGTCAAATTTATTGTTTTACAATTGTTAACATCATTATTCTTTATAATTTATCACCTGACTTCAAAAGGAAATTTAAATAGATACATTAAGGAAACTATTAAATGGTTTCCAGATTTCAACATGTTGTCCTCAGTACAAAAAATAAAACTTGGAGTTATTAGTACCTTAGAAAATTTAATATACAGTAAAGAATTGTTTTTCTTGGCATTTACTATTTTAATTTTTATAGCAATTTATAAAAAATATATTTGTTTCATTGTTAGATTTATTACGATTTTACCGCTATTTTTTACTATTATTTTAGGAACATTCAGAAATATTTTTAAGGAAATTTTTCCGAATTTCATAAATACTATCACTTCTGGTGCAACTCTCAATATTGTGAATCTACATAATTTCAATTTTTTCAGAAACTATGTTTCTATTATTTTATGTTTTATAATATTAGGCTCTATATCATTTTCTATATGTTTAATATTTGATGATATATTTGAAAAAATAATTGTTTTAGTAATTTTTTTTACTGGTTTTTGTACTAGAATGGTGTTGTCTTTTTCTCCTACATTATATGCTTCAAGTACTCGTACTTTTATTTATTTTTATTATTCTCTTATAATATGTTCCGTTTTGATATTCAATAAAATAATACTAGATATGAATAAAGAACAAAGAAAAAATATTACAATTTTCTTTTGCTTAATGGCAATGATTGCTTATTTTGAAAATTTATTTCGTGTTTGTAATTTCTTTTTCAACATATAATTCTAAATATAATTCTAATAGCAAATTATATTTATTCAGACAGGAGGATATAAAACATCATGATTAATAGAAATACAAAAATTGGAATTTTTGTTTTATTATTTTTTATATTATTTGGAATATTGTTTTCTTTTATAATTTATGCAGATTATTATTTTATGAAAAATATAGATCCTGATTATTATGAAATAAATAGTAACAAATTAAATTTTGTCATAGATTCAATAGATAATAAATCTAAAACAATAGATATTGTGGGATGGGCAGTAAAAAAAGAACAAGATTTAAAGACTGTTGAAACGTATATTGTGCTAAAAAATATAAAAACAGAACTATATTATAAAATTGGAACGATAAAGAGAGGTAGAAAAGATGTTACAGAACATTTTAAAAAATATTTTAGTAACATATACAATTATGATAACTGTGGTTTTTTTGCAAAAGTATCAAAAACACACTTGAGATCAAAAGGAAGAGAAAAATATGAAATATATATACTTTATTTAAGTGATGGTAACAAGATATTGCAAGGTACAAGTAAATTTATAGAAAAAGAAAATTTATGAAAAAAAAATAATGTTTGAACTTTACTAACTAAAGATGAAAATATTTCAAAAATAGTAGAAAGAGGCACAAGGATGTTTTATTGATACTTCTCAATCTTTTGAGACTAGTAGTTGTTCTTTTTTAATTTAAGTACATTCTTAAATTAAAAAAATATGTCTCTTTTATATTATCTTTTTTGATCAAGTCTAGTTCAATACTTATTAAACATTATAAATACAATTTATAAAAATTATACTTTTTTGTATATGGTAATATTTGTTACACCTATATTGATAGATGCTTTGAGCATAAAAAATTCAGAATATATCAGAATATATCAGAATATATTAAAAAACAATAAGATGATTAGGTTTAACTTGGAAAAAAAGCACACTTTTTCTATATAGGTAGGCGAAATAAATGAAAGCAGTTCTTTTAGCAGGCGGATTAGGCACAAGAATCTCGGAAGAAAGTTATCTAAAACCAAAACCAATGATTGAAATTGGTGGATATCCAATTTTATGGCATATTATGAAAATATACTCTCATTATGGGTTCAATGATTTTATAATTTGCTGTGGTTATAAACAGCACATCATAAAAGAATGGTTTGCAGATTATTACTTACATACTAGTGATGTTACTTTTGATTTTACAGATAATAATAAAATGATCGTGCATAATAATATATCAGAACCATGGAAGGTTACATTGGTAGATACAGGTTTAAACACAATGACTGGTGGAAGAATTAAAAGAATTTCAAAATATATAGGAAATGAAACTTTTATGCTTACATATGGAGATGGAGTTAGTGATATAAACATTGAAGAACTAGTAAAATATCATAAATCCCATAGAAAAATGGCTACAATGACAACAGTTAATGTAGGACAAAGATTCGGAATATTAGAAATAGACGAAAAATCAAATTACATTAACGCTTTTAGAGAGAAATCAGATGACGATGGAAACATGATAAATGCGGGCTTTATTGTATTAGAGCCTAAAATATTCGATTATATAGATGGGGATGAAACTATATTTGAAAAAACTCCTTTAGAAAACCTTGCTAGAAAGAAACAACTAGTAGCATATAAACATGATGGTTTCTGGAAATGCATGGATACTAAAAGAGACATGGATCAATTGGAAGAAATGTGGACTAAAGGAGAAGCTCCATGGAAAAAATGGTAGTAGATATAAATTTTTTTAAAGATAAAAAAATATTTATAACAGGCCATACTGGATTTAAAGGTACATGGTTATGCAAGATTCTCTCTATGCATGGGGCGAAAGTTATTGGCTATTCTCTAGAACCAAATACTAACCCCAACCTATTTAATATATCAAAAATAAATGAGAATATTATTTCTGTAATAGGTGATATTAGAGATTTTGATAAATTAAAAAATGCATATGATAATGCTAACCCTGAAATAGTAATTCATCTTGCAGCACAACCTTTGGTCAGAGAAAGTTATATAGATCCTAAATACACCTATGAAACTAATGTAATCGGGACAGTAAATTTACTTGAATGCATAAGACAAGCAAATGAAAAACCAAAATCTGTTCTCAATGTTACGACTGATAAAGTGTATCTAAATCGTGAGTGGGAATGGGGGTATAGAGAAGACGAACAATTAGATGGTTATGATCCTTATTCTAATAGTAAATCATGTAGTGAATTAGTAACTCATAGTTATATAAATTCTTTTTTTAAAGAGTTAAAAATTCCTGTATCTACAGCAAGAGCTGGAAATGTGATAGGTGGTGGGGATTTTTCCAAAGATAGAATTATTCCAGATTGTGTTAGAGCAGCATATGAAAATAAAGATATTGTAGTAAGAAACCCATATTCAATAAGACCTTATCAATATGTATTGGAACCATTGTTTGCTTATCTTATGATAGTTGAAAAGCAATATAAAGATATTAAATATGCTGGATTCTATAATATAGGACCAGATGAATGTGATTGTGTAACTACTGGAGAACTAGTCGATTTATTTTGTATAAAATGGGGAAATAATCTTAAGTGGATAGCCGACAAAATAAAATCGGAGGGGGCACATGAAGCTAGTTTTCTAAAATTAGATTGTTCGAAATTGAAAAAAATATTTGGCTGGAAACCAAAAATTAATATAGAGAAAGCTGTTGAGATGACTGTAGAATGGTCAAAAATATATTTTAAGAATATGAATATAGTTAAATGTATGGAAGAACAGATAGGTAAATATTGGGATTAGTATTTAAATGGAGCAATATGAAAAAAAAATTAGAGATTATTGGTATTAAAAATAAACACATTGAAATAGTTATACAATTTTTAAAATTTGGAATTGTAGGACTGACAAATACCTTAATATCATTAATAATATATTATACATTTATATTTTTCAATAAAGATCTTTATATGATTGGACATATTATTGGTTTCCTAGTTAGTGTATTAAATGCGTATTATTGGAACAATAAGTATGTATTTAAAAAAAATGAAATAAATAACTTTAAACCATTAATAAAATCTTTTATAGCTTATGGAAGTACTTTTTTATTAAGCACTATTATGTTATATATTCTGATTAATTATTTATATATATCTAAAACAATAGCTCCGATAATAAATCTTACCGTAACTATACCATTAAACTTTTTGTTAAATAAATTTTGGACTTTTAAATAAAAAATAAAATGAATCTTTGGAGGATTAAAATATGAATAAATTTAACTTAGTAATGATTTCAGCAGGATTTGAACATGGCGGAAATGTAACTCATAGGCATTTAGATGGGCATCCACAATTATTAGTGTACCCATTTGAATCTCAATTAGGAAATAGAGATTTCAATGATTTCTTAGCCTCTGTTGAAAGAGTCCAATATAGATATCCAGAATTTCCTGAAGGAATAACAGCGGCAGAATTATACGAACAAATAATAGATGAGGAAATGAAAACATTTTTAAGAAAGCGAAACGGTTCAAAATTTAAAGATGTTGATTTAATATTGAATGAAGAAAATAGAAAAAAATATTTTATTGAGCATTTAAATAAAGACAATATTTGCAGGAAAAATATAATCGAAGCTTTTTTTATTTCTACTTTCAAAGCATGGGAAAATTATTACACCAAAAATAGAGAAAATATGATATATGTTGGCTATTCTCCGGCAATAGGAATAGATGCGAATAGAATGATAAAAGATTTTCCTAATATAAAAATAATGCATATAATAAGAAATCCATTTTCTGCATATAGAGATACTAAAAGGAGACCATTTCCACAATCACTTAGTAAATACCTGATTACATGGAATATTTATCATTCTACAGTAGAAATGTATGCGAAAATATTTCCAGACAATGTCCAAATTTTTAGATATGAAGATATTGTTTCTAATAAGGAAAAGACCATGAAAGAAATTGCTAAATTTATTGAGATAGAATTTTCTTCGACTATGTTATATCCAAGCTGGAATGGGAAAGAAATAAAAGATAATATTGCTCCATGGGGAACAGTTCTTAAAAGTGATGAAGAATACAATAAAAAAATAATCGAAGAACTTACAATAAAAGAAAAAGAGCAAATTATTGCAGCTACTACAGCATTAGCAAGGTATTTTAAATATGATAATATCAATTATTTAAAGGAATATTATGCTTAGTAAACTAATACCAAAATATGTAAATTACCAAGATATGGAAAAGCTTTTATCTTGTCTTCAGGAATATGCTGAAATAAAATTTGGTAGAGGTAAAAATCTAAAGATAGAGCCTTTAATGAGTATAGGTGGGACATTAGGTATATTTTTTTTACTATCAACTAAAGATAAAAAATTATTTATCAAAACACATCAAAACACTCAAGAGTGTAAAAACAATTTGAATAAAGAATATGATATTATGTTTGCTCTGTATAGCAATATATTTTATATAGAAAACCAATGTTTCATTGTTAATGATTCTGTATATTACTGCATAATAATGGATTATTTAGAACAATATACTGATGAAATTAATTGTTCCTTATCCCAATCAATAATTGATGAATACGGTAGGAAGTTGTCTAAATCATTTATTGAAAGAATGAATTTAAAAAAAATTTATACATTTTTCGATGTTATAGATCAAAGTGAAAAATCATTAGATTATTTAAAAATAAATAATATTTTATCTTCAAAAGTTGTAAAACAATGCCAAAATAGTTTGAAAAGAGTAAAAAAAGATGTAAATGTAAATAAATTTACTATATGTCATGGTGATTTGAGCAGTGTAAATATCATGGTATATGCTAACAAAGAAATTTTGATAGATTGGGAAGATACTATGCTTGGGCCTAGTAATTATGATTTTTATTACTGGTTAACATTTTTTTCTCAAAGGAAATATTATAACAGATCATATTTAGAAAGTATTAGAAACGATCTTGATAATGGAAAAGATTTAATGATAATTATTTTATTAGTAAAATCTATGTTATCTCATATAAACAAAAGTTATTTAAAAAATACTCTTTCAATTGAAGAACGTTTCGATGAAGTATTCGAAATTTAAATGATAAAAAAATTATGATTGAATTTTTAATGGGAGGACTTATGACAAGTGAAGAATTAGCTTGGCGAATAAGAAGACATGCAATAGAAATGACCCATTTATCGCATGGTTCTCATATCGGTTCAATATTATCTATCGCTGATATGGTCGCAGTTTTATATAATGATATTATGCGCATTTATCCTAACGATCCTAAAAATGATAAAAGAGACAGATTTATACTTAGCAAAGGTCATGCAGGAGCCGCAATATATGCAGCATTAGCAGAAAAAGGGTTTTTTGAAATTGATGAACTTAAAACACATTATTCTGATGGAAGTAGATTATCAGGACATGTATCACATAAAAATGTGCCAGGAGTAGAATTGTCAACAGGATCATTGGGTCAAGGAGTCTGCGTCGCTGCCGGAATGGCAATGGCTGCTAAAAAAGACAAAAAAACACATCGTATTTTTGCTATTACAGGTGATGGAGAATGTGATGAGGGTTCTGTTTGGGAAATGGCATTATTTTCAAATCATTATAAATTATCTAATTTGACAATCATAGTTGATCATAATAAAATGCAAAGCTTAGATACTTGTGAAAATACTTTAAAGTTATTAGATTTAGCAACTAAATGGAAGGCATTTGGTTGGAATGTAAAAGAAGTGGATGGACATAACCACAAAGAGTTATACAGTGTTTTGAAAATAAATGATAGTGAAAAACCAATGTGTGTAATAGCACACACGATAAAAGGAAAAGGAATATCTTTTATGGAAAATCAAATATTATGGCACTATAGAGATCCTCAAGGCGAATATTATACAAATGCAGTAGATGAATTGGAGCGTGATAAAAAATGAGGAATACATTTGTAGATACATTATTTGAAGAAGCTGCTATCGATCCAAACATTTATTTAATTACTGGAGATCTCGGATTTGGTGTATTGACAAAATTTTGGGAGATATATCCAGATAGATTCATAAATGCAGGTATATCAGAACAAAATATGGCATCAGTTGCTGCAGGATTAGCACTTGAAGGAAAAAATGTATTTATATATTCTATTGGAAATTTCCCTACTCTAAGATGTATAGAACAGATAAGAAATTGTATTGCTTATCATAAAGCAAATGTTACAGTAGTTGCAGTTGGCGGCGGATTTGCTTATGGAGCACTTGGAATGACTCATCATGCTACAGAAGACATTGCTATTATGCGGGCATTACCAGAATTTACTATATTTACACCTTGTGACCCCGAAGAAACTAGACAGGTTACAAAATTGGCAAGAAAAATAGTAGGCCCTAGTTATATACGATTAGGGCGGGGTGGAGAAAAGAATCTACATAGTAATTCCATTGATGTACAAATTGGAAAAGCAAATTTATTAAAGGATGGAAAGGATACTGCAATTTTTGTTTCTGGAGCGATAGCCAATGAAGCATTAATTGCTGCGAATATGCTGGAAAAAGAAGATATATCTTGTTCTGTTTATTCTTTTCCAACGGTAAAGCCTATTGATAAAGAAATTATATTAGAAATAGCAAAAAATATAGAACAAATATATACATTGGAAGAACATAATATAATTGGTGGATTTGGGAGTGCAGTATCTGAAATTATTGCTGAATCAGGTAGTTCAGTCAAAATAAAACGAATAGGATTACAAGATGTTTTTACTAGTATGGTGGGTTCACAGTCATACCTTAGAAATTATTATGGAATGTCCGGAGTTAAAATTTTTGATTTGATAAGAAATAATAAATGCAATCATAGATATTTAATTACTTAAAAATAAAATTTATATATGGAGAATCAAAATGCAAATACTTATAACGGGAGCAACTAGTTTTATAGGAATATATTTGATAAAGGAATTATTATTAAAATATGATTGTCAGATTCTAGCTGTTGTAAGAAAAAATTCTAAAAAAATAGGCTTACTTCATGAAAATAATAGGATAAAAATTCTGGAATTAAATATGAATGAGTATTCAAATGTTTCACAAATTTTAAAAGGGAAAGATATTGATTGTTTGATTCATTTAGCATGGAATGGGACTAGAGGAAACGAAAGAGATGACCAAAAACTACAAGAAGAAAATTATGAATATTCGATGATATTAGTCAAAGAAATATTAAAATTAAATTGTAAAAAAATTGTAAGCGCCGGGTCTCAGGCAGAATATGGAATTTACAATAAAATTGTTTCTGAAGAAGACAAGTGTATTCCTGTAATATGGTATGGAAAAGAAAAACTGAAGTTTTATGAAAATGTATATGAAATTTGTAAAATAAATAATGTTTCATTTAAAGAACCAAGGTTTTTTAGTTTATATGGAGTAGGTGATAATCCGGAAACAATGATAATTTCTATTTTAAAAAAAATGCTACGAGATGAGGATTGTGATTTAACAGAAGGTATTCAAATGTGGGATTTTTTATACATAACTGATGCAGTAAAAGGAATTTGTAAGTTAATATTTACTGAATGTAAAGATGGTATCTATAATTTTGGAAGTGGAGACATTCGAATTTTGAAAAAATTTATTATGGAAATGAAAGAAATTTCTAAATCAAATAGTAAATTAAATTTTGGAGTGATACCGTATTTAAAAACTGGCATGGTAACTATACAACCCAATATATACAAATTAAAAAAAGAAACTGGATGGTATCCTAAAATAATTTTTAAAAATGGTATTAGGGATATCATTTTAAACATGGGGAAAGGTAAAAATGAAAAAAATTAGTATTGTAATACCAACATATAACGAAGAAGAAAATATTCTGCCTTTGAGTGGTTCTATTATTGATATTTTAAATAAATATTTATCTTCTTATGAATATGAGATTATATTTATTGATAACGATTCAAAAGATAGTACTAAAATACATTTAATGGAATTATGTAAAAATAATAAATCAATAAAAGCTATATTTAATGCTAAAAATTTTGGACCATTTAATTCTCCATATTATGGATTATGCCAAAGTACGGGTGATTGTACAATCTTATTGTGTGCTGATTTCCAAGACCCTGTAGAAATGATTCCTAAATTTATTAAGGAATGGGAAAATGGTTTTAAAATAATATGCGGAATAAAAACATCAAGTCAAGAAAATAAAATAATGAGATTTCTAAGAACTTGTTATTATAAATTAATAAAAAAAATGTCTGATGTAGAGCAAATAGAACATTTTACAGGTTTTGGATTATATGATAAAACATTTATAACTATTTTGAGAAAATTAGATGATTCTACTCCTTTTTTGCGTGGTATAGTCGCAGAATTAGGATTTAAAAGAAAAGATATTCCATATGAACAGGCCAAAAGAAGGACTGGAAAAACAAGTTACAACTTGTATAAATTGTATGATGCTGCAATGTTTGGAATTACATCATATACAAAAATTGGCCTTAGAACAGCTACAATATTAGGATTTATTTTTTCGTCATTTAGCTTATTAATAGCTATTGTTTATTTAGTTTTAAAAATTATATATTGG
>JAITPM010000102.1 GCA_031289425.1 Fusobacteriaceae bacterium | reverse complement strand
AAACAAGAATTAGAAATTTTGTGATAAATCTATGCTTTATCACATGTGATAAATATATTATAAGAATAGTTTAACTTGCTATTACAGTTTACGTTTTTTTTAAAATCCATATTGGAATATCCAATTATTAGTTTCATGAATTTATATGGGAGAAAAATAAATGAAAATAATTTTTATTTCAGGATTATATAGTCCTTACATAGGTGGAGGAGCAGAAATATCAAACAAACTTTTAGTTGAAGGATTAAACAAAGCTAATACAAATATTGAAGTAATAACATTGGGAGAAAAAAATGTTGAAGAAAAAATTAATGGTGTATTAGTAAAAAGAATGTTTATTAATAACATAACTAAAAAATATTTAGAAAATATAAAATTGAGAAAAACTAAGGTTGAATTAATAGAAAAAATACAAAGAATTTTATATAAAATCTTCTGTATTTTAAATAGAAATATATATAAACAAATAGATGGAAAATTGAAAGAAAGCAATGGTGATATACTACACACTAGCAGTATAAATTTATTTTTTCCAATATTGTGGTGGAAAATAGCTAAAAAAAATAAAATGAAAGTAATTCATACGTTGAGAGATCCTTATCTTATATATTTTAGGGGATTTAACTCAAAAAATAAAATAATTAATATATTAGATAAATTTAATAAAAAAATATACCATTACTATTTAAATAAATATGTTGATTATATACATTCTCCTAGCGAGTATATGATTAATTTTCATAAAAATAGCGGATTCAATTTTAATAAAAGTGTAGTCATACCAAATACAATAACTATTGAGTCAATAAACGTAGTTTTTAAATCAAAAGAAATAGATGTTTTGTATGTAGGAAATATATCAAAACAAAAAGGTGTAGAAACTTTAGTAACTGCATGCAAAAATAATATTAAATGTATATTTGTAGGTGATGGGGAATTAAAAGAAAAACTTTTAATTAATGGAATAACCGTAACAGGATGGTTAGAAGAAAAAAAAGTTCTCGAATATATGCAAAAATCTAAAATTCTTGTACTTCCTTCTGAATGGGAAGAGGCCTTTGGCAGAGTGTTGATAGAGGGAATAGCTAGCGGAAGTTTAGTAATAGGAAGTGATCAAGGAGCTATTCCAGAAGTTCTTAATTATGATGAAAGATATATTTTTAAAGCTAAATCGGTATCTAGTTTATCAGAGAAAATAGATAGAATATTGGCTTTATCAGAAGAAGAATATAAAGAAGAATTAAATTATTTACAAAAATATATTGAAAAATTTAATTATGATAATCATATAAAACAATTTAAAGAATTTTATTGTAACATTTTGAGCGAAGAAAATGGGGAGGATGTTTTATAAATATATGAAAGTAGGAGTAATAGGAACTGGATATGTTGGACTTGTACAGGGTGTTGTAATGGCTGAATTTGGTATAAATACAATATGCATGGATGTATCAAATGAAAAAATCGACGATTTAAAAAAAGGAAATGTTCCAATATATGAACCAGGGCTTAAAGAACTTCTTGAAAAAAATATGAATGCTAAAAGAATAGAATTTACTACAGATATAAAGTATACTATCGAAAATTCAGAAGTAATATTTATTGCTGTTGGTACACCATCAGCATTAGATGGTTCTGCTGATGTACATTATGTTTTGGATGTCGCTAAAAATGTGGGTAAATATATGGATAATTATAAAGTAATCGTGGATAAATCTACTGTTCCAGTTGGTACTGGTAAATTTGTCAAATCAACTATACAACAAGAATTAGATAAAAGAAAACTGAATTTAAAATTTGATGTTGTATCTAATCCTGAATTTTTACGCGAAGGGAAAGCTATAGGAGATTGTCTAAAACCAGATAGAGTAGTAATAGGAACAGAAAACAAGAAAGCAAAAGATATAATGAAGAAAGTTTATGATGTACTTTTCATAAATGAAACTCCATTTATATTTACAAACATAGAGACTGCTGAAATGATAAAATATGCATCTAATGCTTTTTTAGCAGTAAAAATATCTTTTATTAATGAAATAGCACTTCTTGCAGAAAAAGTGGGAGCAAATACCCAAGATATTTCAAAAGCAATGGGTAAGGATGGAAGAATATCCCCAAAATTCTTACACTGTGGTCCTGGGTATGGTGGATCTTGTTTTCCTAAAGATACCAAAGCTTGGGTGGATATAGCTGAAAAACATAAAGAAGATATGTTTGTAATAAAAGCTGCGATTGAAGCAAATGAAAAACAAAAAAGAAAAATAACAGATAAAATAATAGATAAAATGAATGGTGTAAAAGGTAAAAATATAGCTATTTTAGGCCTTTCATTTAAACCAGATACAGATGATGTGAGGAATGCTCCATCCATAGATATAATACGCAGACTTATAAGAGCTGGAGCTTTTATACAGGCATACTGTCCAGAAGGTATGAAGGAAGCAAAATGGAGATTAGATGATTGTAAAGAATCCATAACGTACTGCATTGATGAATATTTTGCAACAATTGGAGCAGATGCTGTCGTTTTAATAACTGAATGGCACCAATTCAGAGGAATGGATTTAAATAAGATAAAAGAAAACATGAAAGGAAAATATTATTTTGATTTAAGGAATGTATATAATAAAGATAAAAATATTAGAAATTTATTTGAATACTATGGAATAGGCGAAGGTTAAAATTTTATAAAAATTAAATAAATATTTATTTTTGGAGTACAAATGATAAAAAAAATTTTGAGAAAAATATATCATAAATTTATAGATATATACATGTATTTTAAATTTCATAGAAATTTTTATTTTGATAAAAAATATAGAACAACAATAAAAGAGTCTAATATTGGGAAAAAAGTTAAGGGAGATATAGGTTTAAAGATTTATAATGCTGAAATTATTGGGAATGTTTCTATTAAAAGGTTTGTAACTATAAATAGATATACTAGAATATTAGGTGGTTATTTTGGAATAGAGATAGGAGGTTTTTGTTCTATCGGACACAATGTGTCTATCATAGAAAACTATCATTTATATAACAGAGTCAGCAGTTATTATTTTAATAGGAATATCTATGGTGAATCAGAAGAAAAAGATACTTATTCTAAAGGAAAAATAGTTATTGAAGATGACGTTTGGATCGGAAACAATTCTATTATTTTGTCTGGTGTAAATATTGGCCGTGGAAGTATTATTGGTGCGGGAAGTGTTGTCACTAAAAATATTGAACCTTATTCTATTGTCGGTGGTAATCCTGCAAAATTAATAAAAAAAAGATTTAATGATGATGAAATAAAAGAGATAGAAGAAAGCAAATGGTGGGAATGGGATCTAGAAAAAATAAATGCTAATAAAGATTTCTTTTTAAAAAATTTAGACAATGGTGTGTAAAAATGCAAAAAGAATTCACTTTTAAAGAAATTTACAATGTAATAGAAAATTTAGAAATTACAGAATGCTTATTTTCTAAAAAGATAGTTAATGTATATTTTTGGAAAATAATAAAATATGAATTGATAAATGGAATTTTTTTAAAAGCAAAAATAACTCAAAAAGCACATGATATAAAAGTAACCAAATTTGATGCATTAAAAACTATTTTTCTAGCA
>JAITPM010000044.1 GCA_031289425.1 Fusobacteriaceae bacterium | reverse complement strand
GTAGAATGAAAAGGATAATTTTATTTAGTATCGGAATTTGTGTGTCAATTTCTTTATTGGCACAAACAGCAAGCGATTATCAAGCGGACGCAAAAAAAGGAGATGCTGAGGCGCAATTTTATTTAGGAATTTGCTATAGATTTGGGCATGGTGTAACCAAAAATTACCGTGAAGCAGCAAAATGGTACCAGAAAAGTGCAAAACAAGGAAATGCTGAGGCTCAATTTAGGTTGGGATTGTGTTATATACACGGAGATGGAATAACCAGAAATTATAATGATGCAGCAAAATGGTTCCGGAAAGCCGCAGAGCAAGGACATGCCGGAGCACAATGTAATTTAGGTTATTGCTATAGCAATGGATTTGGAGTTAGAAAAAATTATGTTGAAGCATTTCTGTTGTATAAGAAAGCCGCAGACCAAGGACATGCTGTCGCACAAATGAACTTGGGAGATTGCTATGCAGATGGCAGAGGTGTGCGAAAAAACAAGGAAATGGCTCTTTATTGGTATGAAGAGGCTTATAAAAACAAAGACGAAGAAGATGGATTGACTCCTGAAAATGTAAAAAAACTTGAAATTAGAATAAAGGAACTCAAAGAGGGCAGTAATTCTTCTCCTAATTCTAATACAAAAAGATACTAATTAATTAAATTAAAATATTATGTGTGAATTTTGGACAGATATAATCGTTGCTTTTATAGGCATTCTTTGGTTTCGGATTAGCCCTGGTTATAGAATATTGGCAAATCAATAGAGATAAGAAGAAAGAAAAAGAAGCCACAGAAACAGAAAATGCTAAGAAAATTGAATATTACAAGGTTTTACTCGAAGAAACACTAGAAAATGCTAAGAAACAAATATGTTTGATTAATAAAAATATCGAAAAACAGGAAAAAAACTTGATAAAACCTATCTATCTTGAGAGGATACCTACAAATAGCTTTACACGACTAAAAAATATTGATAACAGAGGCGTATTCGAAGCTTTGGGACACAAGTTTAAATCTAATAATCAATGGATAATAAAATATAATAAAAATAATTTTTATCTTGATCTTTTAGAAGGTATTTTTTGTGAAGAATTAGTTCGAATAAATAATGCAACTATAGCCAAGGGCTATAAAGATCAATTATATGTAAAAGATTTAATAGATGAAATTCCGAATATATTATCAAAAGAACTAAGATGTGAACGAAATTTTGATAAAGAAGAGTCTAATTTCATAATTAGCACAATAGAGAAATACCAACAATTTGTTATTGGAGGAGCAGGATTAGATATATTTAAGAGTTTTTTTTTAGATCCATTATTACATGATATTAAGCCTTATGATACACTCCCTTATGCACAAAGCATAATATACAACTGTAAAAATGCAATAATTCGAATGAATGATATAGAAAATGATGTTAAGCAAACAATTTCAACCTATAAAACAATTGTACCCAAAATGAAAGAATTAATTGAAATAATAGGAGAAATGATAAAATTAATTGAAAAATAGAAAAGGAGAAAAATTATGATGAAATATTTTGGATATTTTTTACTTTGCATTTTATGTGCATGTAATTCAAACTCTTCGACAGTAATATCTCAGAAAGAAAATGATTCTATTCATCATCGACAAAAGGCTTTTGATGACATCGAATTTGGAATGAATAGCGAAGAACTTAAAATCACTACAGCTTTTAAAAATAGAATTATAATTTTTGATGATAATTTTTTTGGATATGCTGATATCGCTATTAATAAAATTTTAGGATACGAATTTACTCAATTTAGAGATAGCATATCCTTTAGATTCAAAACTTATATGGCTGACTCTATACTTATTGGAGACCATAATTACTATCTCGGCGTTTCATTTTACAATGATTGTGTGTTCATGGTATTTATATATGGTGATTATGGAAATTATGGGTATGATGGGTATAATAATCTCAACAAACTAATTTCTATTAGTTACGGTAACCCAAGTATAGAAACGCAAAAGAATCAGGAAACACAAGAGTTTCGTTTGTGTAAATGGAATATAAATAACAAAATTATCCAATTATCAGCAGAAACATATACCAAGTATGTGGAGAGGGATGCGTACAATTTGCTTATGACGCCACCAAAAATTACAACCACACTTCTTGAAATATATGACACTGAAAAGGTAAAAGACATTCAAAATGAAATCCACAAAGAGTATAAAAATCATGTAATGAAACTGGATTCCATACGTAAAAACAAAGATAGGAATGAGGCATCAAAGTTTTAAACAAATTATTTGGGATAACAAGCCTTTTTGGTTCTGACTTGCCCAGATTACATAACAGGAGGATTATCATGGCGTTACCTATAAGAGGCAACCTATATAGAAGGCGAAACTGCCCTCCGCTTTATAAAAGAGGCAAAAGAAAACGAAAAAAAATGCGGGTCAATTAAAATTCCAGACTCCGTCAGAGTGCTTGTTCGTCAATTTCGGAGGTCGTACAGCATTAATCTTCAAATTTATCTAAAATCGGAAATCAAATATTATGGGCTAAAACTTATTTTGAAATGCTATGAAATAAAAATATCGACTGAGATAAGCC